>NZ_KQ970235.1:878930-901810 GCF_001579025.1 Streptococcus oralis | reverse complement strand
CAAACCCCATAAAAAATCAGCCCGTATTACAGGGGATGTTATGGGTAAATACCACCCTCACGGAGACTCGTCTATTTATGAGGCTATGGTTCGTATGGCCCAGTGGTGGAGCTATCGTTACATGCTCGTTGATGGGCATGGAAACTTTGGTTCTATGGACGGGGATGGTGCTGCCGCCCAGCGTTATACTGAGGCACGGATGAGCAAGATTGCTCTGGAAATGCTTCGCGATATCAATAAAAACACGGTTGATTTCGTAGACAACTACGACGCCAATGAGCGTGAACCCTTGGTCTTGCCAGCTCGTTTTCCAAACCTTTTGGTCAATGGGGCAACTGGGATTGCCGTAGGGATGGCAACCAACATTCCTCCTCACAACCTAGGTGAAACGATTGATGCCGTTAAGCTAGTTATGGACAATCCAGATGTGACTACTAAGGACTTGATGGAAGTCTTGCCTGGTCCAGATTTTCCAACTGGTGCCCTTGTTATGGGGAAATCAGGTATTCATAAGGCCTACGAAACTGGTAAAGGTTCCATTGTCCTTCGTTCTCGTACTGAAATCGAAGAAACTAAAACTGGCCGTGAACGAATTGTTGTAACGGAATTTCCTTACATGGTCAACAAAACCAAGGTCCATGAGCATATTGTTCGTTTGGTTCAGGAAAAACGAATTGAGGGCATTACAGCAGTACGAGATGAATCTAACCGTGAAGGGGTTCGTTTCGTGATCGAGGTTAAACGCGACGCGTCTGCCAACGTTATCCTTAACAACCTCTTCAAGATGACCCAGATGCAAACCAATTTTGGTTTCAACATGTTGGCGATTCAAAATGGCGTGCCAAAAATCTTGTCCCTTCGTCAAATTTTGGATGCTTATATCGAGCACCAAAAAGAAGTGGTTGTTCGCCGTACTCGTTTTGACAAGGAAAAGGCAGAAGCGCGTGCGCACATCTTAGAAGGTCTTTTAATTGCACTTGACCATATCGACGAAGTGATTCGTATCATTCGTGCCAGTGAAACAGATGCGGAAGCGCAAGCTGAGTTGATGAGCAAGTTCAAGCTTTCTGAACGTCAAAGTCAAGCTATCCTTGATATGCGTCTTCGTCGTTTGACAGGATTGGAACGTGATAAGATTCAGTCTGAATATGATGAATTAATTGCCTTGATTGCAGATTTGGCTGATATTCTTGCCAAACCTGAGCGCGTGGCGCAAATCATCAAAGAGGAATTGGACGAAGTCAAACGCAAGTTTGGTGACAAGCGTCGTACGGAGTTGATGATCGGAGAAGTCTTAACTCTTGAAGATGAAGATTTGATTGAAGAAACGGATGTCTTGATTACCCTATCTAACAAGGGCTATATCAAACGTTTGGACCAAGGTGAGTTTACTGCTCAAAAACGTGGTGGCCGTGGAGTTCAAGGTACGGGGGTTAAGGATGATGACTTTGTGCGTGAGTTGGTTTCAACCAGTACCCATGATCATTTGCTCTTCTTTACCAATAAAGGACGCGTATATCGACTGAAAGGTTATGAAATTCCTGAATACGGTCGTACCGCTAAGGGCTTGCCAGTTGTCAATCTTTTGAAGTTGGACGAAGGTGAGAGTATTCAGACCATCATCAACGTTGAGTCTGAACGTAGCGATGACGCCTATCTCTTCTTTACAACTCGTCACGGTATTGTGAAGAGAACTAGTGTTAAAGAGTTCGCTAATATTCGTCAAAATGGACTGAAAGCCTTGAATCTCAAGGATGAAGACGAATTGATTAATGTCTTGCTGACAGAAGAAGATACGGATATTATCATTGGTACCAAGTTTGGTTATGCTGTTCGCTTTAATCAATCAGCTGTTCGTGGCATGAGCCGTATCGCGACAGGTGTCCGAGGAGTCAATCTTCGTGAGGGTGACACAGTAGTTGGTGCTAGCGTGATTACAAACCAAGACGAAGTTCTTATCATCACTGAAAAAGGATATGGTAAACGTACACTTGCTACTGAATATCCTACTAAAGGCCGTGGTGGTAAAGGGATGAAGACAGCCAATGTTGCTGAGAAGAATGGTCCTCTGGCAGGTCTTCTCACTGTTAAAGGAGATGAAGACCTGATGATTATCACAGATACAGGTGTCATGATCCGTACAAACGTTGCCAATATTTCACAAACAGGACGCTCAACTATGGGAGTTAAGGTGATGCGTCTAGATCAGGATGCTAAGATTGTGACCTTTACAACGGTTGCTGCGGCAGAAAAAGAAGAAGTTGGGACTGAAATTGAAACAGAAGGTGAAGCATAATGTCTCATAAAAAAACGAAAAATAAAAAGAGTAAGAAAAACAAGCGCAGAAATCTATTTATCAATATTTTAGCGGGTTTCTTAATTCTTTTATCGCTAGCTTTAATTTTTAATTCAAAGATTCGTGATATCTTTTTGGTCTGGAATACCAATAAATACCAAGTCAATCAAGTAACTAAGGAAAATATAGATGAAAATCTAAAAACCGAAGGAAATTTTGATTTTGACTCTGTTAAGTCTATTTCATCCGAAGCTGTATTGGCTTCACAATGGGATGCTCAGAAACTTCCTGTTATTGGAGGTATTGCTATTCCTGAAGTAGAGATTAACCTTCCTATTTTCAAAGGTTTGGACAATGTAAACTTGTTCTACGGAGCAGGGACCATGAAACCTGATCAAAAAATGGGAGAAGGGAACTATTCTCTAGCCAGTCACCATATCTTTACTGCTGAAAATGCCAGTCAAATGCTCTTCTCTCCTTTGGTCAATGCCAAAGCAGGTATGAAAATTTACCTGACGGATAAGGATAAAGTTTATACTTATGAGATTACAGAAGTTAAACGTGTTACACCAGACCGTGTAGATGAAATCGAGGATCGTGATGGCGTAAAGGAGATTACTTTGGTTACCTGTGTTGATTATAATGCGACTGAGCGTATAATCGTCAAAGGAATCTTTAAAGAATCAAAAGCTTATTCTGAGACTTCTGAGGATATTTTGAAGGCCTTTAATCAACCGTATAGACAACGTTATTAAGAATGAATGAACCAGTGAAGTGCTATTTCACTGGTTTTTATGTTAACAAATAGGATCAAAATAGTTCTTATGAAAAAGGATAATAAGGCTTAGGATAAAGATTTTTAAGATAAATATTTTAGAATTTTACAGAAAACGCTTTCGAGAAAACAAGAATTATGTTATAATTATCACAAATAAAAGTTTAGGAGTTTTTTATGGTCTCTTCAGAATTTATCTCAAAGATTGAATTTGCTTGCAAGAAGAAAGAAAGTCTTTATAGCCAAAGCAAGTTTAAGTATGCGATTCGTTCCATGTTTGCAGGTGCTTTTATGACATTTAGTACGGCTGCAGGCGCAGTTGGGGCTGACTTGATTAATAAGATCGCTCCAGGTAGTGGACGTTTTCTCTTCCCATTTGTTTTTGCTTGGGGATTGGCCTACATTGTTTTCTTGAATGCTGAGCTGGTAACTTCAAATATGATGTTTTTGACAGCTGGTAGTTTCTTGAAAAAAATCTCATGGAGAAAAACAGCTGAGATTTTACTTTACTGTACCTTCTTCAACCTCATCGGAGCTTTGATAGCAGGTTGGGGCTTTGCACACTCAGCAGCCTATGCAAATCTAACACATGATAGCTTCATTTCAGGAGTTGTAGAGATGAAGTTAGGTCGTTCCAATGAGCTAGTCTTGCTTGAAGGTATTTTAGCCAATATCTTTGTAAACATTGCCATTCTTTCATTCGTTTTGGTGAAAGACGGTGGAGCCAAACTATGGCTTGTCTTATCAGCAATTTACATGTTTGTATTCTTAACAAACGAACACATTGCTGCGAACTTTGCTTCTTTTGCGATTGTTAAGTTCAGTGTAGCAGCAGATTCAATTGCTAACTTTGACATACCTAATATTCTTCGTCACTGGGGTGTAACCTTTGTCGGGAACTTTATCGGAGGAGGTCTCTTGATGGGCTTACCATACGCTTTCCTCAATAAAAACGAAGATACTTATGTCGATTAAAGAAATGAGCACGAGTTAATCGTGCTTTTTTGTTTGATGTGTAGGACTAGTCATAGTTGTTCCTTATATCAAAATATAGAAAAACTGTATTGGAAAAGACTGGTACAAGATGATACAATATCCCTAATGAAGCTATTTGGAGGTCGTCTTATGACTCGTGATTTTAAATTTGAAACCCTACAATTACATGCTGGGCAAGTCGTTGATCCAGCGACCAAGTCTCGTGCAGTACCGATTTATCAAACAACATCCTTCGTTTTTGATGACACGCAGGAAGGTGCAGATCTGTTTGCATTGAGAAAACCAGGGAATATCTATACCCGTATCACAAATCCCACAACAGCAGCCTTTGAGGAAAGAATCGCTGCTCTTGAAGGTGGTGTTGGAGCACTAGCGACAGCATCAGGTATGGCTGCTGTAACCTACACTATTTTGGCGCTTGCTCACGCTGGTGACCATGTGGTGGCAGCGTCAACTATTTACGGTGGTACTTTCAATCTCTTGAAAGAAACCCTTCCTCGTTATGGAATCACAACTACCTTTGTAGATGTGGATAATTTGGAGGAAGTTGAAGCAGCTATCGGTGACAATACCAAACTAGTCTTGATTGAAACCTTGGGGAATCCCTTGATTAACATTCCTGACTTGGAAAAATTGGCTGAGATTGCGCATAAACACAAGATTCCTCTCGTTTCAGACAACACCTTTGCCACACCATATTTGATTAACGTTTTCTCTCACGGTGTAGATATTTCCATTCACTCAGCAACTAAGTTTATCGGTGGACATGGTACGACTATTGGCGGTGTCATCGTGGACAGCGGTCGTTTTGATTGGGAAGCATCAGGAAAATTCCCTCAATTTGTTGAGGAAGACCCAAGCTACCATAACTTGAGCTATACTCGTGACGTGGGTGCTGCAGCCTTTATTATCGCTGTTCGTGTTCAATTGCTTCGTGATACAGGTGCTGCCTTGTCACCATTTAATGCCTTTCTCTTGCTCCAAGGGCTTGAAACTCTCTCTCTTCGTGTCGAACGCCATGTGCAAAATGCAGAGAAAATCGTTGATTTCCTTGTTAACCATCCTAAGGTTGAGAAAGTAAATTATCCAAAACTAGCTGATAGTCCTTACCATGCTTTGGCTGAGAAATACTTGCCGAAAGGTGTGGGTTCAATCTTTACCTTCCATGTCAAAGGTGGAGAAGCAGAAGCCCGCAAGGTGATTGACAATCTGGAAATCTTCTCTAACCTAGCAAACGTTGCAGATGCCAAGTCCCTTGTGGTCCATCCAGCCACAACAACTCATGGACAGTTGTCTGAAAAGGACCTAGAAACTGCAGGTATAACACCAAACCAAATCCGCTTGTCGATTGGTCTTGAAAATATAGATGATTTAATTGAAGACTTGCGCTTGGCCTTGGAAAAAGTTTAAAAAAGACGGATAAACAGTGGGTTTCGACTCACTGTTTTTGATTTTCCCTCAGGCATGATATAATGGTTACAGAAGTCTAGAAAGAGGAAAGTTATGAACGAAATCAAATGTCCCAACTGTGGGGAAGTCTTTACAGTAAATGAAAGTCAGTATGCCGAACTTTTATCCCAAGTGAGAACGGCTGAGTTTGATAAGGAATTGCACGATCGAATGAAGCAGGAGCTGGCCTTGGCTGAACAAAAGGCTATGAATGAGCAACAGTCTAAACTGGCTCAGAAGGACCAAGAAATTGCGCAATTGCAGAGTCAAATCCAAAACTTTGATACAGAAAAAGAATTAGCTAAGAAAGAAGTTGAACAGACAAGCCACGAGGCTTTATTGGCCAAGGACAAGGAAGTGCAGGCCTTGGAAAGCCAATTGGCCACCTTGCGTTTGGAGCATGAAAATCAACTGCAAAAGACCCTTTCTGACCTTGAAAAAGAGCGTGATCAGGTCAAAAATCAGCTCCTCTTGCAAGAAAAAGAAAATGAGTTGTCTTTGGCTTCTGTTAAGCAAAATTACGAAGCTCAGCTCAAGGCAGCCAGTGAACAAGTTGAGTTTTATAAGAATTTCAAAGCCCAACAATCTACAAAAGCTATCGGGGAAAGTCTGGAACAGTATGCGGAGAGTGAGTTCAATAAGGTTCGCAGTTTTGCCTTTCCAAATTCCTACTTTGAGAAGGATAACAAGGTCTCTGCACGTGGGTCTAAGGGGGATTTTATCTTCCGTGAATGTGATGAAAATGGAGTGGAAATTATTTCCATCATGTTTGAAATGAAAAACGAAGCGGATGGGACGGAGAAGAAGCATAAGAATGCAGATTTTTACAAGGAATTGGACAAGGATCGTCGGGAAAAGAACTGCGAGTATGCGGTTTTAGTGACCATGTTAGAAGCAGATAACGATTACTTTAACACGGGTATCGTGGATGTCAGTCATGAGTATGAAAAGATGTATGTGGTTCGTCCTCAGTTCTTTATCCAGTTGATTGGTATTTTGCGAAATGCGGCGCTTAATTCTTTGAAATATAAGCAAGAGTTGGCCTTGGTTCGAGAGCAGAATATCGATATTACGCATTTTGAAGAAGACTTGGATGCTTTCAAAGTGGCTTTTGCCAAAAACTACAACTCTGCTTCGACCAACTTTGGTAAAGCAATCGATGAAATCGACAAGGCCATCAAACGGATGGAAGAGATCAAGAAATTCTTAACCACATCCGAAAACCAACTCCGCCTCGCTAATAACAAATTGGAAGAAGTTTCAGTAAAAAAATTGACTCGGAAGAATCCAACAATGAAAGCCAAGTTTGATGCGCTGAAGGAGAAATAAGATTATCTTAAAAACAGGAGTTCCTATGAAAAAAACTTTGAAATTTTCGGATATCTATATTGCATATTTACCATTAGTTGTATTTTTTCTTAATCTCCTATATGGTCTTTTAAATATTGAAGGCGTAGGTGATACTGACTCAAGATATAGTTTATTATTTGCTATTTTTGGATTGATTCCAACTATATTCGGTTATGGAATTAGTTTTTTGGCTAATCTTCTGGTGGGTATATCTTATGTGCGAAAAGCAAAAAATGAATCGAAACGCATCATTGCATTCCTATTGGTTGGAAATATTTTTTTAGCAATTTTTCTGATATTTTTGCTAAGATTTAAAATGATCGTTTCCTTTGACTTTATAAAAGATATTGACCTTTGGAGTTTCATTTTTTCATTATTTCTATTTCCATATTTAGATTGGATTTATCAAAAGGAAGACTACAATCCAAAAATAAGTCGCAAGTTACTTATTCTATTTTTGATTGGTATTTTTTCTCCATTTGTAGGAAGTAGAATTCAAATCCACTTTAGAAATAATGCTAAAGTTCAACAATTAAAAGAGTTTTATTCTTCTAGGGGAATGAATTTTGATGTCGCTCTTAAAAGCGTAGAAATAGATAGCAACGTTTCAGATATTAGTATTTTTGAAGTATCGGATAATGGGATAACGATTCAAGTAGGTGCTAAGTACATTCGTCAAAAATTAACAGAGGTCAGTTTCATTAATGAGAATTATGGTCTTAAAGAATTCTTGAAGCTTTCTGTATCAAGCCAAGAAGCGCAGACAGTTCTGAATGATTTTAAATCGGCTGTAGAAAGTGCAATACAAAAGAAAGGATATGATTTAGTAGTTATTGATGATAAAGAACAGCCATTAGCTAGCCCTGGTTTTAAAATATCAAGTTCATATAGGTTAACTCCTTTTCTAGTAGAAAAAGCTATTCGAAATCAAAATTCATCAAGTAAAGAAAATCAAGCTTTTAGAGGATATGCGACTCTTTCTATTAAAGACTTTATGAAGGAGGGTGCTGTTTGGTTGCATTTATCACTTAGTAAAAGCAATCTATTGGAACTAGGAGATATTGATTTTTCAAGCCTTCCAGATGGATATTACAACATAAATACTGACTCCTTTTCGGTTGTTAATGGAAAGTATAAGCGGCTTGAAAATGATGATAATTTTGAATATATTTTACCAATTGAGTCGGGTAAACTATTTTACTCTGAGGATTTATATGATATTAAAAAAATTGATTTAAACAATGAGGAATAGAAGTGAAAGGGAAATTAGAAAGCAAAAATGAACGGTATTATCAACTTAAAAAAAGAAGCGGGGATGACCTCGCATGACGCGGTTTTTAAACTGCGTAAGATTTTGGGAACTAAGAAAATCGGTCATGGTGGGACGCTGGATCCGGATGTGGTGGGTGTTTTACCTATTGCGGTGGGCAAGGCGACACGTATGGTCGAGTTCATGCAGGATGAGGGCAAGGTCTATGAGGGGGAAATCACTCTCGGCTATTCAACAACGACCGAGGATGCTAGTGGGGAAGTGGTTGCTGAGACACCTGTTTTGTCGCCCTTGGATGAAACCATTGTCGATGAAGCGATTGCCAGTCTGACTGGGCCTATTACTCAGATTCCACCTATGTATTCGGCTGTTAAGGTCAATGGTCGCAAGCTCTATGAGTATGCGCGTGCTGGTCAGGAAGTAGAGCGTCCAGAACGCCTGGTAACCATTTATCAATTTGAGCGGACAAGTCCGATTTCTTATGAGAGTCATCTTGCACGCTTTACTTTTCGTGTAAAATGCAGTAAAGGGACTTACATCCGTACCTTATCAGTTGACTTGGGAGAGAAGCTTGGTTATGCGGCCCATATGTCCCATCTGACTCGAACCAGTGCTGCAGGTTTACAACTTGAAGATGCTCTTACCTTGGACGAAATTGCTGCAAAAGTGGAGGCTGGTCAGTTGGACTTTCTCCATCCTCTAGAGATTGGAACGGGGGATCTTGTTAAAGTTACCCTAACTCCAGAACAAGCTACAGAAATTCGCTTTGGTCGTTTTATTGAGCTTGATCAGTCAGATAAGGAATTAGCTGCCTTTGAAGGAGATACATTGCTAGCCATTCTAGAAAAACGAGATAATTTCTACAAACCAAGAAAGGTTTTTGGCTAGTCTAACTGGAGTGTGGGGATGGATTTGTTTCCCCTAGACTATCCAAATCAGACTATAAATTTTGCAAAAAATGTGATAGAATAGACCACGGATAAAAAAACGGAGGATAGCATGCAAAATAGACCAATCATTATCGGAGTGACAGGTGGTTCTGGTGGAGGAAAAACAAGTGTTTCAAGAGCCATTTTATCGCACTTTCCTGATGAAAAGATTTCCATGATTGAGCATGATTCATACTACAAGGATCAGTCTCACCTGACTTTTGAAGAGCGTGTCAAAACCAACTACGACCATCCATTTGCCTTTGATACAGACTTGATGATTGAGCAGATTAAGGAATTGTTGGCAGGGCGCCCAGTGGACATACCAACTTATGACTATACAGCGCATACACGGAGTAGCAAGACCTATCGTCAGGAGCCTCAGGATGTCTTTATCGTTGAGGGGATTCTAGTCTTGGAGGACAAGCGTCTGCGCGATTTGATGGATATCAAGATTTTTGTGGATACAGATGATGATGTGCGCATTATTCGTCGAATCAAGCGTGATATGGAGGAGCGTGGCCGTAGTCTAGATAGCGTTATTGACCAATATCTGGGTGTGGTCAAACCCATGTACCACCAGTTTATCGAGCCAACCAAGCGTTATGCTGATATCGTCATTCCTGAAGGGGTCAGCAATACAGTTGCTATCGACCTTTTGACCACCAAGATTGCAAAGATTTTGGAAGAAGCGCGAAACAGTAAATAATCAGATGAGGAGGCCTAGCCTCCTTTTTCTATTTTTCCTTTAGTTTCAGTAGGAAAAAGGTGATTTTTAAGCATGTTTTTGGTATAATAATACTCATGGAAAAGCAAGAAAATGAATAGTAGGTGGAGATGGAAAAGTATTTATCGGTAACAACTTTGACCAAGTATCTGAAAATGAAATTCGATAAAGACCCTTACTTGGAACGGGTCTATTTAACTGGTCAAGTTTCCAACTTTCGTAAACGACCTACGCACCAATATTTCTCCCTAAAAGATGACCATGCAGTCATTCAAGCGACCATCTGGTCAGGGATCTATCAGAAATTAGGTTTCGACCTCGAAGAAGGGATGAAAATCAATGTGATTGGGCGAGTTCAGGTTTATGAACCGAGCGGGAGCTATTCTATCATCATTGAGAAGGCTGAACCTGATGGAGTTGGTGCGCTTGCGATTCAGTTTGAACAACTCAAGAAAAAATTGACAGAAGAAGGCCTGTTTCAAGAACGTTTCAAGCAACCTCTTCCCCAGTTTTCTAAGCGAATTGGTGTAGTAACCAGTCGCAGTGGAGCCGTTATTCGAGATATTATCACGACCGTCAGCAGGCGATTCCCAGGTGTTGATATCCTTCTCTATCCGACCAAGGTACAAGGTGATGGAGCAGCGGAGGAAATTGCTCGAAATATTGCGCGTGCCAATCAACGTGAGGACCTAGATGTTCTCATCATTGGTCGTGGTGGGGGTTCCATCGAGGATCTCTGGGCTTTTAACGAAGAGATCGTGGTAAGGGCTATTTTTGAATCCCGTTTACCCATCATCTCTAGTGTTGGTCATGAGACGGATGTGACCTTGGCGGATTTTGTGGCAGATAGACGGGCTGCGACGCCAACAGCTGCTGCTGAACTGGCAACGCCTGTGACCAAGTTGGATGTATTAGCTCATTTGCAAAACCAAGAAAAGCGGATGGCAACAGCAGTTCAGAATGTCCTGTCAAGAAAAAAAGAAGCTCTGAAAAAATGCAGTCAGTCAGTCATCTTTAGACAACCAGAGCGCTTGTATGATGGTTATTTGCAACGGTTAGATCAACTGCAACTGAGATTAAAACAAAGTTTGCGCACACAGATTTCCGATAACAAACAACTAGTACAAGCAAGGACACATCAACTGGTGCAATTATCACCTGTGACCAAAATCCAACGCTATCAAGACCGCCTAGGTCAGTTGGATAAGCTCCTACGTAGCCAAATGGCGCTTGTTTATGATACCAAGGTTGCTGAAGTCAAGCGACTTTCAGAAGCTTTGTTGATGTTGGATACCAGTCGAATCGTGGCGCGTGGTTATGCAATTGTCAAAAAAGAAGAGTCCGTAGTCGATTCTGTTGAGATGTTGAATAAAAAAGACCAAGTGACGCTTTTGATGCGAGATGGTCAAGTAGAATTAGAGGTTAAAGATGTCAAAACAAAAGAAATTTGAGGAAAATCTAGCAGAACTGGAAACCATTGTCCAAAGTTTGGAAAATGGTGAAATTGCTTTGGAAGATGCGATTGCGACCTTTCAAAAGGGCATGGTCTTGTCAAAAGAGCTCCAAGCGACACTGGACAAGGCTGAAAAGACCTTGGTTAAGGTCATGCAAGAAGACGGAACAGAAAGTGATTTTGAATGAAGAAGCAAGAAAAATTAGCTCTTGTTGAATCGGCTTTGGAAGATTTTTATGGAGACCAGCAGTTTGCTTCTAGTCTACGAGAGTCCGTTCTCTATTCCATTCATGCTGGTGGCAAGCGTATTCGACCTTTTCTCTTGTTAGAGGTTTTGGAAGCCTTGCATGTTGCTATTAGACCAGCACACGCGCAGGTGGCTGCGGCTTTGGAAATGATTCATACAGGGAGCTTGATTCACGATGATCTTCCTGCCATGGATGATGACGATTATCGTCGAGGGCGTTTGACAAATCACAAGAAATTTGGCGAAGCGATGGCAATATTGGCAGGTGATGCCTTGTTCCTAGATCCCTATGCCTTAATAGCGCAGGCGGATTTGCCAAGTCAGATCAAGGTGGACCTGATTGCCAACTTATCCCTTGCTTCAGGAAGTCTGGGCATGGTGGCAGGGCAGGTTCTGGACATGGAGGGTGAACATCAGCACTTGTCCTTGGAAGAGCTCCAGACAATTCATGCCAATAAAACAGGCAAATTACTAGCCTATCCTTTCCAAGCAGTAGCTATCATAGCAGAATTAGCACCAGAGTTACAAGCAAAACTGAAAACGGTTGGTGAATTGATTGGACTGGCTTTTCAAGTCAGAGATGATGTGCTGGATGTGACCGCTAGTTTTGAGGAAATCGGCAAGACACCACAAAAGGATTTGCAGGCAGAAAAGTCGACCTACCCAGCCTTGTTGGGCTTGGAAGGGGCTATTGCCTTTTGTAACCAAACTCTGGATCAAGCCGAGGCTAAATTAGAAGAAATTGCCCAGCAGGTTCCCTTTGAAACAGAATCGATTGTGAAAGTAGTAGAAAGTTTGAGAATCAATGGCTAAGGAAAGAGTGGATGTACTAGCTTATAAACAGGGCTTGTTTGAAACGCGAGAACAGGCCAAGCGCGGTGTCATGGCTGGACTAGTCGTAGCAGTCCTTAATGGAGAACGCTTTGACAAGCCAGGAGAGAAAATCCCAGATGATACTGAACTAAAACTCAAGGGTGAAAAACTCAAGTATGTCAGTCGAGGTGGTCTAAAACTAGAGAAGGCCTTGGAGGTCTTTGATTTGTCAGTCGAGGGAGCGACAACGATTGATATTGGGGCCTCCACTGGAGGATTTACTGACGTTATGTTGCAAAATGGTGCTGAGTTAGTCTTTGCAGTCGATGTTGGCACCAATCAGTTGGCTTGGAAATTACGTCAAGACCCACGGGTTGTCAGCATGGAGCAGTTTAATTTTCGTTATGCTGAAAAGACTGATTTCGAAAGGGAACCGAGCTTTGCCAGTATTGATGTGAGTTTCATTTCCTTAAGTTTGATTTTACCAGCCTTGCACCGCGTCTTGGCTGATCAAGGTCAAATTGTAGCTCTTGTTAAGCCCCAGTTTGAAGCAGGTCGTGAGCAGATTGGAAAGAATGGAATTATTCGAGATGCCAAGGTTCATCAAACTGTCCTTGAAGCTTTCACTGCTATGGCAGTTGAACAAGGGTTTTCAGTGCTTGGATTAGACTATTCACCAATCCAAGGTGGACATGGAAATATCGAATTTCTGGCATATTTGAAAAAGGAAGAGGGAGCAAGTAACCAAGTTGCTCCTGAAATAGAAAAAGTTGTAGAGAGAGCACATAGAGAATTTAAAGATGAATAAAAAAGAGAGACTTGAAAAAATTAGAAGATTTGTTACGGATTATCAGATCGGGACTCAGGAAGAAATCGTTGAGCATTTGAAGGAAGCAGGTATTTCTGCTACGCAAGCCACTGTCTCAAGAGACATCAAGGAGCTTGGGATTGTTAAAATTCCTTTGAAGAACAACACCTATATCTATGAGTTGCCAAAATCAATCGTCAAAAGTTTGCAGTTGGCTGAGGACAATATTGTGAGTTCTGAGTTAATGGGAAATATGATCAACCTTGCTGTCATTCCTGGAAATACTATTTTTGTGAAGAGTCAGTTGGTTGAAGCATTTTCTGAACAGATTTTTAGCTGTCTAGCTGATGATGATTCTATCTTAATTGTAGCTAGAACAGCAGAGGCAGCTGAGGAAATTGTTGAACAAGTCAAAAAATGGTAGGTCAGTATGTTACTTGAAATTTCGATAAAAAACTTTGCCATTATTGAGGCGATTTCACTCAATTTTGAAAAGGGTATGACTGTTTTGACCGGGGAAACGGGTGCTGGAAAGTCTATCATTATCGACGCTATGAATCTCATGTTGGGGGCTCGTGCAACGACAGACGTTATTCGTCACGGTGCGCCAAAAGCAGAGATTGAGGGGCTTTTCTCAGTTGAAAATAGTCGCCTTTTACAGGAACTTTTTGATGAGCAAGGTTTGGAAATGGGTGATGAAATTATCATCCGGCGTGAAATTCTGCAAAATGGTCGTAGTGTTAGTCGCGTGAATGGCCAGATGGTCAATCTTTCTGTCTTGCGTGCTATTGGGCAACACCTTGTGGATATCCATGGTCAGCATGACCAAGAGGAGTTAATGCGTCCACAACTTCATATCCAAATGTTGGATGAGTTTGGTGATGCTGCTTTCTTGGACTTGAAGGAGACCTATCAGACGAGCTTTGATGCCTATCGTAAAATGCGCAAGCAGGTTTTGGAAGTCAAGAAAAACCAGCAGGAACATAAGGCTCGTATTGAGATGTTGGAATTTCAAATGGCGGAGATTGAGGCAGCGAACTTACATGCTGGTGAAGACTTGGCTCTCAACCAAGAACGAGATAAACTCCTCAATCATAAGAATATTGCGGATACGCTAACCAATGCCTACAGTATGTTGGACAATGAGGAATTCTCCAGTCTTGCTAATGTCCGTTCAGCTATGAATGACATGGAAAGTGTTGAAGAATACGACCCTGAATACCGTGAAATTTCAAGTTCTCTATCAGAAACCTACTATGTTTTAGAAGATATCACCAAGCGTTTGGAAGATATTATTGAGGACTTAGATTTTGATGGCAATCGCCTCATGCAGGTTGAGAATCGCTTAGATCTTCTGAATACTATTACCCGCAAGTATGGTGGAACTGTGGACGACGTTTTGCTTTATTTTGCCAAGATTACAGAAGAGTACAATCTCTTGACAGGTAATAATCTTTCTTCCGAAGACATGGAAGCAGAGCTCAAGAAATTGGAAGTTAATCTTGTCGATTTGGCAGGGCAGCTTGCATCTGCTCGTCATGATTTGGCCCAGCAGCTCGAAGCTGAGATTAAGCAAGAACTGCAGGATCTCTATATGGAGAAGGCACAATTTCAGGTTCGCTTTAGTAAGAGTAAGTTCAGCCGTGAGGGGAATGAAACGGTCGAGTTTTACATTTCTACTAACCCGGGTGAGGACTTTAAACCCTTGGTCAAAGTTGCGTCTGGTGGGGAATTATCCCGTCTCATGTTGGCTATCAAGTCTGCCTTTTCTCGTAAGGAAGGCAAGACCAGTATTGTCTTTGATGAGGTGGATACGGGAGTTTCAGGTCGTGTAGCCCAGGCCATTGCTCAAAAAATTCATAAGATTGGCCAGCATGGTCAGGTTCTTGCTATCTCTCACCTTCCACAAGTGATTGCCATCGCGGATTATCAATTCTTTATTGAGAAGATTAGCGATGAGCACTCAACGGTGTCGACGGTTCGCCTTTTGACTTTAGAAGAGCGAGTAGAGGAAGTAGCTAAGATGTTGGCTGGGGAAAATGTAACTGAAGCTGCCCTTACCCAAGCCAGAGAATTATTGCAAACGAGGATGAAATAAATGACAGACTATTATGTAATTGGAGATGTCCATGGAAAAGCAGGTATGCTGGAAGATCTTCTCAAAACATGGGATGGTCAAACTCAGTTGCTCTTTCTAGGGGATTTGATTGACCGTGGTGAAGACAGTCGCCGTGTTCTAGAGATGGTCAAAGACTTGGTCGACAATCAAGGAGCTATTTGTTTATCAGGTAATCATGAGTATATGTTTCTGACTTGGCTCGATGACCCAGAAGAAAGCTATGACCATTATCGTCGCAATGGTGGTGATACAACCATTAACTCAATTTTAGGTCGTCCCTTGGATGCACCAGTTGATGGCGTAGAAGATGCCAAACGGGTTGCGACAGAAGCAGCAGACTTGGTCGAATTTATTCGTCAAATGCCATTTGTAGTAGAGACAGACAAGTATATCTTTGTTCATGCGGGTATTGATTTAACTTTGGATGATTGGCATGAAACCACAGATTACAAGAAAGTCTGGCTCAGAAAACCATTCCACGAAGCCGAAAATCATACTGGGAAAACCATTGTCTTTGGGCATACACCAGTTTATGGCTTACTGAAGCAAGACCGAGGTACAGCTGAGCTTTGGATAACAGAGGATGGCAAGATTGGCATGGATGGAGGAGCTGTCTATGGTGGTGTCCTTCATGGAATCGTCTTTACAGACCAAGGAATGACAGAACACCACTTTATCGAAAATGATGGTTTTGTTGCCGAAGATTAGTACTCCTAGCAGGGTATGGTCTTGTCAAAATGTTAAAAACAATTTATAATTAATAGATACCCTGAAAGGAAGAGCATCATGAACTTAGAAGAATTGAAGAAACGACAGGAGAAGATTCGGAACTTCTCTATTATCGCCCATATTGACCATGGGAAATCAACCCTAGCAGACCGCATTTTGGAAAAGACGGAGACGGTTTCTAGTCGTGAAATGCAAGCCCAACTTCTGGATAGTATGGATCTTGAGCGTGAACGTGGGATTACCATTAAACTCAATGCCATTGAGCTTAATTACACTGCGAAAGAT
The DNA here is from genome assembly GCF_001579025.1 of Streptococcus oralis. Taxonomy (GTDB): domain Bacteria; phylum Bacillota; class Bacilli; order Lactobacillales; family Streptococcaceae; genus Streptococcus; species Streptococcus oralis_X. The sequence continues at coordinate 885,564 of NZ_KQ970235.1, read as the reverse complement.
GGTGAGACCTATATTTTCCACTTGATTGACACGCCAGGGCACGTGGACTTTACCTATGAAGTGTCGCGTTCGCTAGCTGCCTGTGAAGGAGCAATTTTGGTGGTTGATGCGGCCCAAGGGATTGAGGCGCAAACTCTTGCTAACGTTTATTTAGCCTTGGATAATGATTTGGAAATTCTGCCAGTCATTAACAAGATTGACCTTCCAGCAGCCGATCCAGAGCGTGTGCGTACAGAGATTGAGGATGTCATCGGACTGGATGCCAGCGAAGCGGTCTTGGCTTCAGCCAAAGCTGGTATTGGTATTGAAGAAATTCTTGAGCAGATTGTTGAAAAAGTGCCAGCTCCAACTGGTGATGTTTCAGCTCCATTAAAAGCCTTAATTTTTGACTCAGTTTATGATGCTTATCGCGGGGTCATCCTCCAAGTGCGTGTTATGGACGGAGTGGTTAAACCTGGCGATAAAATTCAACTCATGAGCAATGGAAAGACCTTTGATGTGACTGAGGTCGGAATTTTTACACCGAAAGCAGTTGGTCGTGATTTCCTAGCGACAGGTGACGTTGGTTATATTGCGGCTTCTATCAAGACGGTTCAAGACACTCGTGTGGGTGATACAGTTACTCTAGCAAGTAATCCTGCAGCAGAACCACTAGACGGCTACAAGCAAATGAACCCCATGGTCTTTGCAGGTCTTTATCCAATCGAGTCAAACAAGTACAATGACCTACGTGAAGCCCTAGAAAAATTGCAGCTCAACGATGCCAGCTTGCAGTTTGAGCCAGAAACATCTCAGGCTCTTGGATTTGGTTTCCGTTGTGGATTCCTTGGACTTCTCCATATGGATGTTATCCAAGAGCGTTTAGAGCGCGAGTTCAATATTGATCTCATCATGACAGCTCCGTCTGTTATCTATAAGGTTAACCAAACTGATGGTGAATCTATGGATGTGTCTAACCCCTCTGAATTTCCAGATCCAACTAAGATTGTGACCATTGAAGAACCGTATGTCAAGGCGCAAATCATGGTACCGCAGGAGTTTGTCGGAGCAGTTATGGAACTAGCTCAGCGCAAGCGTGGGGATTTTGTGACCATGGACTATATTGATGATAATCGTGTCAATGTTATCTATCAAATTCCGCTTGCTGAAATTGTCTTTGACTTCTTTGATAAGCTTAAGTCTTCGACGCGTGGTTATGCAAGCTTTGACTACGAATTGTCAGAGTACCGCCCATCTAAACTGGTCAAAATGGATATCCTTCTCAATGGGGACAAGGTGGATGCCCTCAGCTTTATCGTTCACAAGGATTTTGCCTACGAACGTGGGAAACTCATCGTGGATAAGCTCAAGAAAATCATTCCTCGTCAACAATTTGAGGTGCCGATTCAAGCAGCTATTGGACACAAGATTGTGGCTCGTACTGATATCAAGGCCCTTCGTAAGAACGTACTTGCCAAGTGTTATGGTGGTGACGTTTCTCGTAAACGCAAACTGCTTGAAAAACAAAAAGCTGGTAAGAAACGCATGAAGGCTATCGGATCAGTGGAAGTTCCACAAGAAGCTTTCCTCAGCGTCTTGAGCATGGATGAAGAATAGAAATAGAAAACTAAACTCTTGAAGATTTTTCAAGAGTTTTTGCTTTAAATGTGAGCTATTAAATCGGAAACTAACAGAATCGATCAGGTTAGAATTTGACAGAAGTCCTTATTTTTCTTATAATGCAGATGGAAAGGTGGTAGGATGAAAAAATTATTAATTTTAGGTACTGTACTTACTGTTAGTGCTTTTTTAGCTTCATGCTCCAATAAATCGCAAACAGCAACCGAAGAAAATTCGACTGCGGTTGTTAGTTCTTCTAGCAGTCAGGAAACAAGTAGCTCTAGTTCTGCTGTTTCTGAAGCGAAAAAGGAAGAGACGCAAATCATCGGCTCGAATGAGTATGGCTTTGTCAAGGTACCCAAATCATGGGTTCGATTCCATGAAGTAGAAGGTGGAAATGATATACAGTATTGTGATGGGACAGATATCAACATTGTTACGCTGAATACCTTCAAGGCTGAGCAGTTTAATATCAGCGAAGAAGAATATGCTAAACTGGATGTTGTGACTGTCTCATCTAGTATTTTAACTTCTAAAGAACAAAGCTCTGATTTCAGTAAGGTTTGGGGCTCCAAATCGACCATTGGAGGCTATGAAGCCTATGTTGTCAATGCAATTGCTAAGTCAGGGAAATACCTCGTTACCTGGGTTTTCCGATCAAATGATGGTAAAATCCGCTATGTTTCACTTGAAGGGGATGGGGAAACTTTAAAAACAATCTTACCGATGATTGAAAGTAGCTGGTCAACTACTAAATCTGAATAAATGAAAAAAGAAGATCCTTGGTCTTCTTTTTATTTTTTTACGAATAGATAGATGAGTAGAAAAAGAAATGGAGTTGTATATGAAGATCACAAACTATGAGATTTACAAATTGAGAAAAGCTGGGCTGACCAATCAACAAATTTTAACAGTTCTTGAATACGATGAGACTGTAGATCAGGAGCTCTTGCTAGGTGAGATTGCAGAAATATCGGGGTGTCGTAATCCTGCAGTCTTTATGGAACGCTATTTCCAGATAGATGATGCTCAGTTGGAGAAAGAGTTTCAGAAATTTCCATCATTCTCGATTCTTGATGACTGTTATCCTTGGGATCTGAGTGAGATTTATGATGCTCCAGTGCTCTTGTTTTATAAAGGAAATTTGGACTTGTTGAAGTTTCCAAAGGTTGCCGTTGTAGGGAGTCGTTCATGTTCTAGTCAGGGAGCAAAATCGGTTCAGAAAGTCATTCAAGGTTTGGAAAACGAGTTAATCGTGGTCAGTGGTTTGGCCAAAGGGATTGATACGGCTGCCCATATGGCTGCACTCCAGAATGGAGGAAGAACAATTGCTGTCATTGGAACAGGATTGGATGTTTTTTATCCCCGCGCCAATAAACGTTTGCAGGAACACATTGGCAATCACCATTTGGTACTTAGCGAGTACGGACCTGGTGAAGAACCCTTGAAATTTCACTTTCCAGCTCGTAATCGCATCATTGCTGGCCTTTGCCGTGGCGTTATTGTAGCAGAGGCAAGGATGCGTTCTGGTAGTCTTATCACCTGTGAGCGAGCTATGGAGGAAGGGCGTGATGTTTTTGCCATTCCAGGAAACATTTTAGATGGCCATTCAGATGGCTGTCACCACCTGATCCAAGAGGGAGCAAAGTTGATTAGCAGTGGTCAAGATGTGCTTGCTGAGTTTGAATTTTAAGGAGAAATTTGTTTCCTCAGATAAACTTTTCTTCTATATATAGGACTTAGGTCTTGACAGCTATAGAAAAATGGTTTACACTTTATAAAGTTTATTACTTTGAAAAGGTGTGATAGTGTGGCTACGGCAACAAAGAAGAAAAAATCAACAGTTAAAAAAAATCTAGTCATCGTGGAGTCGCCTGCTAAAGCGAAAACGATTGAGAAATACCTAGGCAGAAACTACAAGGTTCTAGCCAGTGTCGGGCATATCCGTGATTTGAAGAAATCCAGTATGTCAGTCGACATTGAAAATAACTATGAACCGCAGTATATCAATATCCGAGGCAAAGGCCCTCTCATCAATGATCTGAAAAAAGAAGCCAAAAAGGCTAATAAAGTCTTTCTGGCAAGTGACCCGGACCGTGAAGGAGAAGCAATTTCCTGGCATTTGGCTCACATTCTCAATTTGGACGAGAATGATGCCAACCGTGTAGTCTTTAATGAAATCACCAAGGACGCAGTAAAAAATGCCTTTAAAGAACCTCGCAAGATTGACATGGACTTGGTCGACGCCCAACAAGCTCGTCGAGTCTTAGACCGCTTGGTAGGGTATTCGATTTCGCCTATTTTGTGGAAAAAGGTCAAGAAGGGCTTATCAGCAGGACGCGTGCAGTCTGTTGCCCTTAAGCTCATTATTGACCGTGAAAATGAAATTAATGCCTTTCAACCAGAAGAATACTGGACAATTGATGGTGTCTTTAAAAAGGGAACCAAGCAATTTCAGGCTTCTTTCTATGGTATGAATGGCAAAAAGATGAAATTGACTAGCAACGAAGAAGTCAAAGAAGTCTTGTCCCATTTGACTAGCAAAGATTTCACAGTAGACCAGGTAGATAAGAAAGAACGCAAACGCAATGCGCCCCTACCTTATACGACTTCAACCATGCAGATGGATGCGGCTAACAAAATCAATTTCCGTACTCGAAAGACCATGATGGTGGCTCAACAGCTCTATGAAGGGATCAATATCGGATCAGGCGTGCAAGGTTTGATTACCTATATGCGTACAGACTCGACTCGTATCAGTCCTGTGGCTCAGAACGAAGCGGCAAACTACATTAACGACCGTTTTGGTAGCAAGTATTCCAAGCATGGTAGCAAGGTCAAGAATGCCTCAGGAGCTCAAGATGCCCACGAAGCCATTCGTCCATCTAGTGTCTTTAACACACCTGAAAGCATCGCTAAGTACTTGGACAAAGACCAGCTTAAGCTTTATACCCTTATCTGGAATCGTTTTGTGGCAAGCCAGATGACAGGCGCTATCTTTGATACCATGGCTGTTAAGCTTTCTCAAAATGGGGTTCAGTTTGCGGCAAATGGAAGCCAAGTTAAGTTTGATGGATATCTTGCTATCTACAATGACTCTGACAAGAACAAAATGTTGCCAGATATGGCTGTTGGAGATGTGGTCAAACAGGTCAATAGCAAGCCAGAACAACATTTCACCCAACCGCCAGCTCGCTATTCGGAAGCAACTCTTATCAAGACCTTGGAAGAAAATGGGGTTGGACGTCCGTCAACCTATGCTCCGACCATTGAAACTATCCAAAAACGTTACTACGTTCGTCTGGCTGCTAAACGTTTTGAACCGACAGAACTGGGAGAAATTGTCAATAAACTCATCGTTGAATACTTCCCAGATATCGTAAACGTGACCTTCACAGCTGAGATGGAAGGAAAACTGGATGATGTCGAGGTTGGAAAAGAGCAGTGGCAACGTGTTATTGACGAATTTTATAAACCATTCTCCAAAGAAGTAGCAAAGGCTGAATCCGAAATGGAAAAAATCCAGATCAAGGATGAGCCAGCTGGATTTGACTGTGAGGTTTGTGGTAGTCCGATGGTGATTAAGCTCGGTCGTTTTGGTAAATTCTATGCTTGTAGCAATTTTCCAGACTGCCGTCATACACAAGCGATTGTTAAGGAGATTGGTGTCGAGTGTCCAAGCTGTCATCAAGGACAAATCATCGAACGCAAAACCAAGCGCAATCGTATCTTCTATGGTTGCAATCGCTACCCAGAATGTGAATTTACTTCCTGGGATAAACCAATTGGACGTGATTGTCCAAAATGTAGTCACTTCCTTATGGAGAAGAAAGTCCGTGGTGGTGGCAAACAGATTGTGTGTAGTAATGGCGACTACGAAGAAGAGAAAATTAAATAACACGAAGAGTCCTGAAAATAAATTTCAGGCTCTTTTTACTTGAAGCTTGACAAATTTCCTCACTTTGTGGGAAACTAGTAGAAGATTATTTCAATTAGGAGAAGACATGCGTATTATTTACCTAAGTATTGGTTTTATTTCTTTAGCCTTGGCTCTTGTTGGGGTTGTCTTGCCCCTCTTGCCAACGACGCCCTTCCTTTTGCTATCAATTGCTTGCTTTTCCAAGTCTTCAAAGAGATTTGAAGATTGGCTTTATCACACCAAGCTCTATCAGACTTATGTAGCTGACTTTCGGGAAACCAAGTCAATAGCGCGAGAACGAAAGAAAAAAATCATCGTATCTATCTATATCTTGATGGGAATTTCTATTTATTTTGCTCCTCTTTTGCCAGTCAAAATCGGTCTGGGAGCCTTGACTATCTTTATCACCTATTATCTCTTTAAAGTCATTCCTGACAAAGAATAGATAAAAATAGTAGTTATTTGCCTTGATAAAAATGAAAGCATATTTAAAATAATATGATATAATAAATTTAAAGAAAACATCAAGGAGAATCAAATGATTTACGAATTTTGTGCTGAAAATGTGACCTTGCTAGAAAAAGCCATGCAGGCTGGAGCTCGTCGAATCGAACTTTGTGACAATCTAGCAGTGGGAGGAACAACACCTAGCTATGGAGTGACCAAGGCAGCGGTTGAACTGGCAGCTAACTACGATACGACCATTATGACTATGATTCGTCCCCGTGGTGGCGATTTTGTCTATACTGATCTTGAAATAGCAATCATGCTAGAAGACATTCGTTTGACTGCTCAAGCAGGTAGCCAAGGGGTCGTCTTTGGTGCATTAACTGCTGATAAGAAGTTGGATAAGACTAATCTTGAGAAGCTGATTGCTGCATCAAAAGGAATGGAAATTGTCTTCCACATGGCCTTTGATGAATTGAGAGAAGAAGACCAGTTGGAAGCCATTGACTGGCTCAGCCAAGCTGGTGTCACTCGTATCTTAACTCGCGCTGGAGTTTCTGGGGACTCGCTAGAGAAACGTTTTGAACACTATCACAGAATTTTGGGACATGCAAAAGGTAAAATTGAAATTTTACCAGGTGGGGGGATTGACTTGGTATAACCGTCAAA
>NZ_KQ970235.1:872429-878910 GCF_001579025.1 Streptococcus oralis | reverse complement strand
ATTGACTTGGATAACCGTCAAACCTTTATCGACCAGCTGGGCGTGACACAATTGCATGGAACTAAGGTGTCTTTTAAAAAATAGAAAGGAACTGCTAGCTTTTGGTAGCAGTTTTCACTTATGTTTGAAATTTTTAAATCCTATCAGTTTAATAAAGAAAAGGCCAGAGACTATGGTTTTGTAGAAAATGGAGAAGTCTGGATCTATAGTTGCCAGATTTTGCAAGGTGACTTTTCCATGACAGTCTCCATCACTCCTGATAATGTGAGTTTTCTTGTCTTTGACCAGGAAACGGGAGATCTCTATCCCCAAGTTCATATGGAAAGCATGCGTGGGAGTTTTGTCGGAAGTGTCCGTGAGGCTTGTTTGGAGATTCTTTACCAGATTCGGAAGGCTTGCTTTGATGTACAGGATTTTATCTGCCCTCAGACTAAGCGTATCATGGATAAGGTTCAGGAAAAGTATGGTGATCCGTTGGAGTATCTGTGGGAAAAGTCGCCTGATACAGCTGTATTGCGTCATGAAGGCAATCAAAAGTGGTATGCTGTTTTGATGAGAATCCCATGGGATAAGCTGGAAAAGGGGAGAGAAGGGCTAGTCGAAGCAGTCAACCTCAAACACGACCAAGTAGCTGACCTGTTTTCACAAAAGGGTATTTATCCAGCTTTTCATATGAATAAACGCTACTGGCTTAGTCTGGCACTTGATGATAGTTTGCAAGATGAAGAAGTGATAGAACTCATCGAAAAAAGTTGGAACTTGACTGTGAAAAAATAAGGAAAGTTACTTGAGTTTTCAAATACTTTCAATTAGCAAAATATTCTTTACTGAAGAAATTTTCAGAAAATAATGGATTTTTTCTTGACAAGTGTTTTTAGCTATGCTAAAATACTAAACAAGATATCAAACGAAGGAGAAAGTCAAACATGAAAACAGCTAAGTTTAATCAATTTGCTTTGTTGTTGAGGTACTCGGGCTAGTGCAAAAGCATTAGTCCTGTTTGGCTTACCAAGCGGGAGTAAATCAACATCTCGCTTGGGCTTCTGAGCGAGATGTTTTTTTAAAACCACATTTGGAAAAGGGGAAATCTTATGCGTAAAGTTGAATTTTTTGATACAAGCCTTCGTGATGGGGAACAAACACCTGGTGTTAACTTTTCAATAAAGGAAAAAGTTTCCATTGCAAGACAGCTGGAGAAATGGGGAATTTCTGTAATTGAAGCTGGTTTTCCGGCTGCTAGTCCAGATTCATTTATAGCCGTTCAAAAAATTGCTAAAGCCATGAAAAAAACAGCAGTGACAGGATTAGCTCGTTCTGTAAAATCTGATATTGATGCTTGTTATGAGGCTCTTAAGGATGCCAAATATCCTCAAATTCATGTCTTTATCGCTACAAGTCCGATTCACCGCAAGTATAAGCTCAATAAAAGCAAGGAAGAGATTTTAGAAGCTATTAAGGAGCATGTTTCTTACGCACGTTCTAAGTTTGAAATCGTCGAATTCTCTCCTGAGGATGCGACTAGAACAGAGTTGGATTTCCTCTTACAAGTCGTTCAAACAGCGGTTGATGCAGGTGCATCTTATATCAATATCCCTGACACAGTTGGTTTTACGACTCCAGAAGAGTTTGCACGTATCTTTGATCACTTGACTGAAAATATTAAATCAGATCATAAAGTTGTCTTTGGTGTCCACTGTCACGATGATCTCGGTATGGCAACTGCAAATACTTTGACAGCAATTAAACACGGTGCTGGACGTGTCCAGGGAACTATTAATGGTATCGGTGAACGCGCAGGTAATGTTGCTCTTGAAGAAGTAGCTGTTGCTTTGAAGATTCGTGAGGATTTCTTCCAAGCAACTAGTGATATTGTTTTGGATGAAACAATGAATACGTCTGAAATGGTTTCTCGCTTCTCTGGTATTCCAGTTCCTAAAAACAAGGCTGTCGTTGGTGGCAATGCCTTCTCTCATGAATCGGGCATTCACCAAGATGGAGTCCTTAAAAATCCTCTCACTTATGAGATCATCACACCTGAATTGGTCGGTGTTAAGAGTAATAGCCTTCCACTTGGTAAATTGTCTGGTCGCCATGCCTTTGTTGAGAAACTAAGAGAATTGGCTCTAGATTTTACAGAAGAGGATATCAAACCACTCTTCGCTAAGTTCAAGGCACTGGCGGACAAGAAACAAGAAATCACAGATGCAGATATTCGAGCTCTGGTAGCTGGAACCATGGTTGAAAATCCAGAAGGCTTCCATTTTGATGATTTGCAACTTCAAACCCATGCAGATAATGAGATTGAAGCGCTCGTTAGCCTAGCCAATATGGATGGTGAGAAAGTCGAATTCAATGCGACAGGGCAAGGTTCCGTTGAAGCAATCTTTAACGCTATCGATAAGTTCTTTAACCAATCTGTCCGCTTGGTGTCCTATACCATTGATGCTGTAACAGATGGAATCGATGCCCAAGCTCGGGTTTTGGTCACTGTTGAAAACAGAGATACCGAAACCATCTTTAACGCAGCAGGTCTTGATTTCGATGTATTGAAGGCTTCCGCTATTGCCTATATCAATGCCAATACTTTTGTTCAAAAAGAGAATGCAGGTGAGATGGGGCATAGCGTTTCCTACCGAGACATGCCTAGTGTGTAAAGGAGAAGGCTATGACAAAGAAAATAGTAGCTCTAGCAGGGGATGGAATCGGTCCAGAAATCATGGAAGCTGGTTTAGCGGTTCTGGAAGCTCTAGCTTCAAAAACAGGATTTGACTATGAGATAGACAGACGCCCCTTTGGAGGTGCGGGTATTGATGCTGTGGGGCATCCCTTACCTGATGAAACCCTCAAGGCATGTAGAGAAGCAGATGCTATTCTCCTTGCGGCTATCGGTAGTCCCCAGTATGATGGGGCGGCGATTCGGCCTGAACAAGGCTTGCTAGCTCTTCGTAAGGAACTCAATCTCTATGCCAATATTAGGCCTGTAAAAATCTTTGACAGTCTCAAGCATTTATCACCTCTCAAACCGGAACGAATTGCTGGTGTAGACTTTGTCGTGGTGCGTGAGTTGACAGGTGGGATTTACTTTGGGGATCATATCCTTGAAGAGCGAAAAGCGCGTGATATCAACGACTACAGCTACGAAGAAGTAGAGCGGATTATTCGCAAGGCATTTGAAATTGCAAGAAGTCGCAGAAAAATCGTTACTAGTATCGATAAGCAAAACGTTCTAGCGACATCAAAACTCTGGCGGAGAGTAGCTGAGGAAGTTGCGCAAGATTTTCCAGATGTAACCTTGGAACACCAGTTGGTGGACTCAGCTGCTATGCTTATGATTACTAATCCTGCCAAGTTCGATGTCATCGTAACGGAGAATCTGTTCGGAGATATCTTATCTGATGAATCAAGCGTTCTATCAGGCACTCTTGGTGTTATGCCATCAGCTAGTCATTCTGAAAAAGGTCCAAGCCTTTATGAGCCCATTCACGGTTCAGCTCCTGATATTGCAGGTCAAGGAATTGCAAATCCTATCTCCATGATTTTATCAGTGGCCATGATGTTGAGAGATAGCTTTGGTCGTTATGAGGATGCAGAGCATATCGAGCGTGCTGTTGAAGCTAGTTTAGCGGCTGGCATTTTAACAAGAGATATTGGAGGACAGGCTTCGACCAGGGAAATGACAGAAGCCATCATTGAAAGATTATGAAGATAAATGAAGGAATCACGCTTGCCCTCTTGATTTGGAATTTGCTGATTTTCTTGATTTATGGCATTGACAAATCCAAGGCAAGAAGAGGTGCTTGGCGCGTCCCAGAGAAAATCTTACTCATTTTAGCCTTTACTTGTGGTGGTTTTGGTGCCTGGTTGGCAGGAATCACCTTTCACCACAAGACTAGAAAATGGTATTTTAAAACAGTTTGGTTTCTCGGGATGGTGACCACACTAGTAGCCTTATATTTTATTTGGAGGTAATGGATGGCAGGAAAATCGATTTTTGATAAATTATGGGACCGCCATGTCATCACAGGAGAAGAAGGGCAGCCCCAACTCATGTATGTGGACCAGCACTATATTCATGAAGTGACTAGTCCCCAAGCTTTTCAAGGATTACGAGATGCAGGCCGCAGATTGAGACGACCAGACTTGACATTTGGAACCTTTGACCACAATGTCCCAACAGTTAATATCTACGATATACGAGATGTCATTTCCAAGGCTCAAATTGACAAGCTAGCTGAGAATGTTGAGGAATTCGGGATTGAACATGCGGCCCATGGTTCTGAAAAACAAGGTATCGTTCACATGGTAGGTCCAGAAACAGGAAGAACTCAACCAGGGAAATTCATTGTCTGTGGAGACAGCCATACAGCTACTCACGGAGCTTTCGGAGCCATCGCCTTTGGGATTGGGACTAGTGAGGTTGAGCATGTCTTTGCGACCCAGACCCTCTGGCAGGTCAAACCCAAGAAAATGCTGGTAGAATTCACTGGTGTTCCTCAAAAAGGAGTTTATTCTAAGGATTACATTTTAGCCTTGATTGCCAAGTACGGCGTTGCTTGTGGTGTAGGCTATGTGGTGGAATATCGTGGGCAAGCGATTGATGCTCTGACCATGGAAGAGCGAATGACCATCTGCAATATGTCCATCGAGTTTGGTTCTAAGATGGGCATCATGAATCCAGATCAGACGACTTATGACTATCTCAAGGGACGGGAATGCGTTCCAGAAGATTTCGAAGAGGCGGTTGCTGACTGGAAGACGCTTGTCAGTGATGAGGATGCTGTCTATGATAAGGTTATCCAGATGGATGTCTCTGACTTGGCTCCTATGGTGACCTGGGGAACAAATCCTGCTATGGGCGTCGACTTTGACAGTAGCTTCCCAGAAATTAAGGATATGAATGATGAACGAGCTTATCATTACATGAACTTGGAGCCTGGTCAAAAGCCAGCGGACATTGAACTAGGCTATATCTTTATCGGGTCTTGTACCAATGCTCGGCTCAGTGACTTACAGCTGGCTGCGCGATTTGTTAAAGGGAAGAAAATTGCTCCCAATCTAACAGCAATCGTAGTACCAGGATCGCGTCCTGTCAAACGAGCTGCGGAGAAGTTGGGCTTGGATAAGGTTTTCTTAGACGCTGGCTTTGAGTGGAGAGACCCAGGTTGCTCTATGTGCCTAGGGATGAATCCTGACAAGGTCCCTGATGGTGTTCACTGTGCCTCAACTAGTAACCGCAATTTTGAAGACAGACAGGGATTTGGCGCTAAGACCCATCTCTGCAGTCCAGCCATGGCAGCGGCAGCGGCTATCGCAGGGCGTTTCGTAGATGTTCGGCAAATGCCAGAGGCCCAGTAAGGAGAGGATATGGAGAAATTTACAGTTTATACGGGAACGACCGTTCCTCTCATGAATGATAACATCGACACCGACCAAATACTCCCCAAGCAGTTTCTCAAGTTAATTGATAAAAAAGGCTTTGGTAAGTACCTCATGTATGCTTGGCGTTATCTAGACGACAAGTATACTGAGGATCCAGACTTTGTCTTTAACCGACCTGAATACCGAAAAGCCAGTATCCTCATCTCAGGGGATAACTTTGGGGCAGGTTCTTCGAGAGAACACGCGGCTTGGGCTCTAGCCGACTATGGTTTTAAGGTCGTGATTGCAGGATCTTTCGGGGACATTCATTACAATAATGAACTCAATAATGGCATGTTGCCCATTGTTCAGCCTAGAGAGGTTAGAGAGAAACTAGCCCAACTCAAACCGACCGACCAGGTAACTGTGGACTTGGAACAACAAAAAATCATCTCACCAGTTGGAGAATTCACTTTCGAAATCGATAGCGAGTGGAAACACAAGCTCTTAAATGGTTTGGATGATATCGGTATTACTTTGCAGTATGAAGACTTGATTGCTGCTTATGAAAAACAACGACCGGCCTACTGGCAGGATTAGAAAAATAGAAAAGGAAATATAGAACTATGACAAAACACATTCAATGGAACGGAACACTTTCTCAAGAAGGCTATGACATTTTAAAAGGTGAGGGCGGATGTATCGTTTGCCCCACAAAAGTTGGTTACATTATCATGACGAGCGATAAGGCAGGTCTTGAACGCAAATTTGAAGCCAAAGAGCGTAACCGTAACAAACCAGGTGTTGTACTTTGTGGTAGCATGGACGAGCTACGCGCTTTAGCACAACTCAACCCAGAAATTGAAGCCTTCTACCAAAAACATTGGGATGAAGATATTCTCCTTGGTTGTATCCTTCCATGGAAACCAGAAGCTTTTGAAAAACTCAAAGCATACGGTGATGGCCGTGAAGAACTCATGACTGACGTTCGTGGTACTAGCTGTTTTGTCATCAAGTTTGGTAAAGCTGGTGAACAACTGGCTGCTAAACTTTGGGAAGAAGGTAAAATGGTCTATGCCTCATCAGCCAACCCATCTGGTAAAGGAAACCGTGGTAAGGTAGA
>NZ_KQ970235.1:869147-872409 GCF_001579025.1 Streptococcus oralis | reverse complement strand
AGAAGGTATCGGAGAAAGGATCGAAGGAGCAGTGGACCTTGTCATCGAAGCAGACGACTACGTGGCTTCCATCCAACCTGACAAAACGATTGAAACGCGCTACGAGCAAGGTGTAATGGTGTCTATGGTTGATAAAGATGGAAAACTCATCCCAGAACAAGGAGGAGCCCGTTCAATCTCACCAGCGCCAGTTGTTATCCGCAAAGGGCTTGACATTGATAAAATCATGATGCATTTGTCAGATACCTTTAACTCATGGGACTACCGTCAAGGTGAGTATTATTAAGATAAAAAAAGAAGTCTAGTATTATGAGGGAATAAAGAGCTCTCTACACTAGGCTTTTTGTTTAATTCCTTGTTTTGTTTCTTTAATAGTGTTATTATATAAAAAGGTATTATATGTTAATGTGAAAATGGAGGAATTTATGTCGAATATAAGAGTCTGGAAAATTTCAGTTGGCGGAACTACTAACATAAAATTGCATAAGAAATCTTTTAAGGATAATGTTCTATATATCGGATTTGATAATATAGAAGAAAAAAATTATTCTTATAATGGGGAAGAAAGACCTAGAAAACAAGAGAATCAAGTAGCACTCCTCCAACATGGTGTCAGTATAGGAGATTTAGTAGTAGTTCCTAGGAAGAATCTACGGGCTTCTTTTTTGGCTAAAATAATTGGTCCTTATCAATATGTTGAAGATAGTGAGTTTGAAGGATTTCCAAGACGATTTGAAATCATACCGATTAGTAAATTTGGTGATTTCCAGTTAAATTCTCTTGGGACTAAGAAATGGGACTATACAACAGTATCTGCATTACCATATTCAAGTCTTGATGAGTTATATGTGGATTTTAATATTGAAAAAGATGAAATTTCAGATGTTCAAAACGAGGAAAACGCATCAGAAAATATCAACGAGTATAAGAATATTTTACTTTCATACCAAAAACCTCATTCTCCGTGGTGCTCCTGGTACAGGAAAAACTTATCTTGCTAAAGAAATAGCGACAGAGCTAACGGGTGGTAATGAAGATCAAATCGGCTTTGTACAATTTCACCCTTCCTATGATTATACGGATTTTGTAGAGGGGTTGAGACCGGTATCAAATGGCGATGGAGCTATTGAGTTTAAGCTAGAGGACGGTATTTTTAAGAAGTTCTGTCAGAAGGCTAAAGAAGCTCAGAAAACTGGAGGACAAGATAATTTTGATGAAGCTTGGGATCTTTATCTTGAGTATGTTAATAGTAGAGATGAAAAAGAATATTTGACAGAATTTTCCTATCTAACAGTAAATAGTCGAAATAATTTTAATATCAATTATGAAACTAAAGCCAAAGGAACTGTCTTAACAAAATCTTATGTTTATGAACTCTATAAAGACGAAAATTATCTGAAACAGCCCTTTTATCGTAACCAAGGAAAAAAAGTCCTTGAAACTTTAAAGAAAAGATTTGGTCTGAAAGATTATGTCTCTCCAACAAAGATCAACACAGATAAGAAATTCGTCTTCATCATTGATGAAATCAACCGTGGGGAGATTTCTAAGATTTTTGGTGAACTCTTTTTCTCTATCGACCCTGGTTATCGTGGTGAAAGCGGGAGTGTTTCCACCCAATATGCTAATTTACATGAGACGGATGAGAAATTTTATATCCCTGAAAATGTCTATATTATTGGAACAATGAATGATATTGACCGTTCAGTAGATACCTTTGATTTTGCTATGCGTCGTCGTTTCCGCTTTGTTGAAGTTACTGCTGAAAGTCAAGTTGCTATGTTAGATAAAGAACTGGGTATCCATGCAGAAGAAGCAAAACTTCGTCTAAGAAATTTGAATGTTGCTATCGAAAACGTTCAGGAGCTAAACAGTCATTATCATATCGGACCAAGTTATTTCCTTAAGTTCAAGGATGTGGACTTTGACTATGAATTACTCTGGTCTGATTATATTAAACCGCTCCTAGAAGACTACTTGCGTGGTTCTTATGAAGAAGATGAAACTCTGCAAACATTGAAAACAGCATTTGATCTGACAAATAAAGAGCAAACAGAACCCCAAGATACTGGTGATAATGATGCGGATAACTGATAATCAGCATAAAATTGTTAAAGAAGACTTTGTCGCAGAATATCCCAAACTAAGTCAAGCTCTTCTTGATAGAACACTGGATAACCTTTCTATAGAGGACAGTATCTTTATTTTCCCAAATGATTTGACTCATTCTCCTGATTTGGATAAGGACCAAAAGATTTTTGAAACAGTCAATCAGAAAATTAAGACTGGGAATGTGATTGGTTTTCTGGGCTGTGGTCAGGAAAGATTAACGATCTCCTCGCGTTTTTCGATTAAAGGTGATGACCATTTTTTGCATTATCTCTTACAAAAGGTTCTCAATATCAATCTGACTAGTTTAGACATCGGTCTATCTCAAGAGGATAAACTCTATCAGCTTTTGATTTACCTCTTTCCAAAATATCTGCAAGCCGCTCTCCGAAAAGGTCTTTATAAGGAATACCAGCGATTTTTCCATAACGATAGTCATGTAAAGGGTGTACTAGATGTTGGAAATCATCTGAAAAAAAATCTCCCTTTTACGGGAAATATTGCCTATACCACTAGAGAGTTCACCTATGATAATCCACTCATGCAGTTGATTCGGCATACGATTGAGTACATAAAGACTCAAAAAAGTTTTGGAGCACTACTCGATAGTAATCGTGAAAATATAGCTGAAATTATCCGTGTAAGTCCGTCTTATAAACTCACTGATCGTGCTAAGATTATCAGAATGAATAAAATCAAACCCATCCGACACGCCTATTTTAGAGAGTATAGAAAATTACAGGAACTCTGCTTGATGATTTTGAGTAGAGAAAAGCATGGTCTTGGACCCCAAGCCCAAAGGGTACATGGTATTCTCTTTGATGTTGCCTGGCTTTGGGAAGAGTATGTCTACACCTTGTTGCCAAAATGTTTTGTACATCCCAGAAATAAGGATAAGACGGATGGAATTTCAGTATTTTTAAACGATAAAAATCATGAAAATCGCAAAAGGCGTGATCGAAAGATATACCCAGATTTTTATGATAGAGAACGAAAGTTTGTTCTAGATGCTAAATATAAAAAACTGGAGTTCGCTGAAAAAGGAATTGACCGTGAGGACTTATTCCAGCTGATTTCCTATTCTTATATTATAAAAGCTGAGAAAGCTGGATTGATTTTTCCTAGTATAGAGGGATCAGTAAATAGTGAGATA
>NZ_KQ970235.1:858944-868606 GCF_001579025.1 Streptococcus oralis | reverse complement strand
ACGGAGTCTTGCTTAAAAAGTGGTCTATCCAAATTCCTCAGAATGCTTCATCTTATAGGGGATTTTGTGAAATGATGGAAAGCTCTGAAGAAATTTTAAAAAGGAATATTGATAAGGAAGTGGGGAGAAACTAGTCTCTCTACTTTTTATATTCAAACTATAAAAAACCGAACATTATTGTTTCATAATCGAAATTATTTGACAAAAACTGTACTTTGGTTTATAATAAGTCAAGGAAACGTCGGAAAAAGGCGTAGGGATGCGCAAGCATAGGTAGGTCATTATAAAAGAAACGAGACATCGATATGTTAAATGAATTTCCAATTTTTGATTACGAAGATATTCAGTTGATCCCAAATAAATGTGTCATTAAAAGCCGTGCAGAAGCAGACACGAGTGTCACACTTGGAAATCACACTTTCAAACTACCTGTTGTACCAGCCAACATGCAGACGATTTTGGATGAGAATGTTGCAGAGCAATTGTCTAAAGGCGGATACTTCTACATTATGCACCGTTTTGATGAAGCGGGGCGCATTCCTTTTATCAAACGCATGCACGATCAAGGCCTCATTGCTTCCATTTCCGTCGGTGTCAAGGACTACGAGTATGACTTTGTTAGCCAACTCAAGGCTGATGCTCCTGAGTATATTACGATTGACATTGCTCATGGTCATGCAGATAGTGTGATTTCTATGATTCAACACATTAAGAAAGAATTGCCAGATACTTTTGTCATTGCTGGGAATGTGGGGACACCAGAAGCTGTGCGTGAACTGGAAAATGCCGGTGCGGATGCTACTAAGGTTGGAATCGGTCCTGGAAAGGTTTGTATCACCAAGGTCAAGACTGGTTTTGGTACAGGTGGTTGGCAGTTGGCTGCCCTACGCTGGTGTGCTAAGGCAGCTCGCAAACCGATTATTGCTGATGGTGGGATTCGTACTCATGGTGATATTGCTAAGTCTATCCGTTTCGGTGCTAGCATGGTCATGATTGGTTCCCTCTTTGCTGGTCATATTGAAAGTCCAGGAAAGACAATTGAAGTTGATGGGGAACAGTTCAAAGAATACTATGGTTCAGCTTCACAATATCAAAAGGGTGCTTATAAAAACGTGGAAGGAAAACGCATCTTACTTCCTGCCAAAGGACACTTGCAAGACACCCTTACTGAGATGGAGCAGGATCTGCAAAGTGCCATTTCCTACTCAGGTGGACGAAAGGTTGCCGACCTCAAGCACGTTGATTATGTGATCGTGAAAAACTCTATCTGGAATGGTGATGCATCCCACTAAGAGACACTTAGTCCACCCATAAAAAACTTGTTATTAGAGCAAATTTCTGTTATAATAAGACAAGTTTCCACCCTTAGTGTAATGGATATCACGTAAGATTCCGGTTCTTGAGATGGGGGTTCGATTCCCTCAGGGTGGATGTAAACAGCCTAAAAAAGCCTTATTTAAAGGCTTTTTTCTTTATACTGCCCCTAAAATTGAAAATTGCCTTCTAAAAAATGCTCAATTCCCCTCTAGTCCCGTTTTAAAGTGACTCAGGGGGCTTTTTTTTGATATAATAAGAAGGACTGTTATCAGTTAGAAAGAGGTTGGTATGAAAGAATTACAAACTGTACTGAAAGACCGTTTTGCAATCGAATTTGCAGATAAAAAGCTACTAGAAACTGCCTTTACTCATACGAGTTATGCCAATGAGCACCGCCTCTTAAAAATTTCACACAATGAGCGCTTGGAATTTTTAGGAGACGCTGTTCTGCAATTATTGATTTCAGAATACCTGTATAAAAAATATCCTAAGAAACCAGAGGGCGATTTGTCCAAACTCCGTGCCATGATTGTCCGTGAGGAAAGTTTGGCTGGTTTTGCGCGTGATTGCCAGTTTGATCAGTTTATCAAGCTAGGAAAAGGGGAAGAAAAGTCTGGTGGGCGCAATCGTGACACCATTCTTGGTGATGCCTTTGAAGCCTTTCTGGGTGCTTTGCTTTTAGACAAGGATGTTGCTAGGGTAAAAGAATTTATCTATCAAGTCATGATCCCCAAGGTTGAAGCAGGTGACTTTGAAATGATTAAGGATTACAAGACACACCTGCAAGAGTTGCTCCAGGTCAATGGCGATGTGGATATTCGCTACCAGGTGACCTCTGAGACGGGGCCTGCCCATGATAAGTTTTTTGATGTAGAAGTTCTGGTTGAGGGCAAGAGTATCGGAAAAGGTCAAGGCCGTTCTAAAAAATTGGCAGAACAAGAGGCCGCCAAAAATGCAGTTGAGAAAGGGCTGGATTCATGTATTTAAAGGAAATTGAGATTCAGGGATTCAAGTCCTTTGCCGACAAGACCAAGGTCGTCTTTGATCAAGGTGTGACAGCTGTCGTTGGGCCCAATGGTTCTGGGAAGTCAAATATTACAGAAAGTCTGCGATGGGCCTTGGGGGAGTCTAGTGTCAAGAGCCTTCGTGGTGGCAAGATGCCTGACGTTATCTTTGCTGGAACTGAAAGTCGTAAACCACTCAATTATGCATCTGTTGTCGTGACCTTGGACAATGAAGATGGTTTTATCAAGGATGCGGGGCAAGTCATTAAGGTTGAACGTCATATCTATCGTAGTGGTGATAGCGAGTATCGAATCGATGGCAAGAAGGTGCGCTTGCGTGATATCCATGACCTCTTCTTGGATACTGGTTTGGGACGGGATTCCTTCTCCATCATTTCCCAAGGGAAGGTTGAGGAAATTTTTAACTCCAAGCCCGAAGAACGCCGTGCTATTTTTGAAGAAGCTGCTGGAGTTTTAAAATACAAGACTCGTCGAAAAGAAACAGAAAGCAAACTGCAACAAACTCAGGACAATCTAGACCGTTTAGAGGACATTATCTATGAGTTGGACAATCAAATCAAGCCCCTTGCTAAACAAGCCGAGAATGCTCGCAAGTTTCTCGACTTGGATGGTCAACGCAAGGCAATATACTTGGATGTACTGGTTGCCCAAATCAAGGAAAACAAGGCTGAACTAGAGCTGACAGAAGAAGAACTAACTCATGTTCAGGAACTTTTGACTAGCTATTACCAAAAGCGTGAAGAGTTAGAAGAGGAAAATCAAAGCCTTAAAAAGAAACGTCAGGATATCCAAGCTCAAATGGCCAAGGATCAAGGAAGTTTGATGGATTTGACTAGTTTGATCAGTGACTTAGAGCGAAAACTAGCCCTGTCTAAACTGGAATCTGAGCAAGTAGCCCTCAATCAACAAGAGGCACAAGCCCGTTTGGCGACTTTGGAAGATAAGAGAAAGGCTCTAAGTAAGGAAAAGGCTGAAAAAGAAGCGAACTTAGAACAGTTAGAGGAAAGTCTAGCTGAAAATAACAAGGAACTCAATCATTTAGAAGCGGAGTTGCTGGCTTTTTCAGATGATCCTGATCAGATGATTGAACTCTTGCGTGAAAGCTTTGTCGCTCTTTTACAAGAAGAAGCGGATGTCTCAAACCAACTGACCCGCATCGAGAATGAGTTGGAAAACAGCCGTCAACTATCTCAAAAACAAGCAGATCAACTTGAGAAACTGAAAGAACAACTGGCTACAGTTAAAGAGAAGGCCAGTCAACAGCAGGCTGAGCTTGAAACTGCCAAGGAGCAAGTTCAGAAATTATTGGCAGACTACCAAGCTAGTGCCAAGGAACAAGAGGAGCAGAAAGTTTCTTACCAAGCCCAGCAGAGTCAACTCTTTGACCGTCTGGATAGTCTCAAAAACAAGCAGGCTAGAGCCCAAAGCTTAGAAAACATCCTAAGAAATCATAGTAATTTTTATGCGGGTGTTAAGAGTGTTCTTCAAGAAAAAGATCGTCTTAGTGGGATTATTGGTGCAGTGAGTGAGCATTTGACTTTTGATGTTCATTATCAAATTGCCCTAGAGATTGCGCTTGGTGCAAGCAGTCAGCACATCATCGTAGAAGATGAGAACGCAGCGACTAAGGCAATTGATTTCCTAAAACGAAACAGAGCCGGTCGTGCAACCTTCCTTCCTTTGACAACAATCAAGGCTCGTACGATTTCTTGTCAGAATCAGGATGCTATCGCAGCAAGTCCAGGCTTCCTTGGTATGGCTGATGACTTAGTGTCGTTTGACAAGAGACTAGAAGCCATTTTTAAGAATTTGTTAGCTACGACAGCAATTTTTGATACTGTAGAACATGCCCGTGCAGCCGCTCGTCAAGTTCGTTATCAGGTTCGCATGGTGACGCTTGATGGTACCGAATTGCGCACAGGTGGTTCCTACGCGGGTGGTGCCAATCGCCAGAATAACAGTATTTTCATCAAGCCAGAGCTGGAGCAATTACAAAAAGAAATTGCTGAGGAAGAAGCTAACTTGCGGTCAGAAGAAGCGAGTTTGAAGACCTTGCAAGATGAGATGGCGGTATTGGCAGAAAGATTAGAAGCTATCAAATCTCAGGGTGAGCAAGCTCGTATCCATGAGCAAGGCTTGTACCTTGCTTATCAACAAACCAATCAGCAAGTGGAAGAGTTAGAAACTCTTTGGAAACTTCAAGAAGAGGAATTAAATCGTCTTTCTCTAGGAGATTGGCAAGTGGATAAGGAAAAATGCCAAGAGCGCCTCGCTACTATTGCCAGTGAAAAGCAAAACCTGGAAGCTGAGATTGAAGAAATTAAGTCTAACAAAAACGCAATTCAAGAACGTTATCAAAACTTGCAGGAACAGATCTCTCAAGCGCGCTTGCTTAAGTCCGAACTGCAAGGACAAAAGCGGTATGAAGTGACTGATATTGAACGCTTAGGTAAGGAATTAGATAACCTCAATCTTGAACAAGAAGAAATCCAGCGTCTCCTCCAAGAAAAGGTTGATAATCTTGAGAAGGTTGATACGGATTTGCTAAGTCAGCAGGCGGAAGAGGCCAAAACTCAGAAAATAAACCTCCAACAAGATTTGATACGCAAGCAGTTTGAGTTGGATGATATCGAAGGCCAGCTGGATGATATTGCCAGCCATTTGGATCAAGCTCGTCAGCAAAATGAAGAGTGGATTCGCAAACAAACACGTGCTGAAGCCAAGAAAGAAAAGGTCAGCGAACGCTTACGCTATCTACAAGGTCAATTAACTGACCAGTACCAGATCAGCTACACCGAGGCTCTAGAAAAAGCACATGAGTTGAAAGATCTCAATCTGGCAGAGCAAGAGGTTAAAGATCTTGAGAAAGCTATTCGCTCACTCGGTCCAGTCAACTTGGACGCAATTGACCAGTACGAAGAAGTTCACAACCGTCTGGATTTCCTAAATAGCCAACGAGATGATATTTTGTCTGCGAAAAACCTGCTCCTTGAGACCATTACAGAGATGAATGATGAGGTTAAGGAACGCTTCAAATCCACTTTTGAAGCTATTCGTGAGTCCTTTAAAGTGACCTTTAGACAGATGTTTGGTGGTGGCCAGGCAGACTTGATATTGACTGAGGGCGATCTTTTAACAGCTGGTGTGGAGATTTCTGTTCAACCACCAGGTAAGAAAATCCAATCTCTCAACCTCATGAGTGGTGGCGAGAAAGCCCTATCAGCTCTGGCTCTGCTCTTCTCAATCATCCGAGTTAAGACCATTCCTTTCGTCATCTTGGACGAGGTAGAGGCGGCGCTGGACGAAGCCAATGTCAAACGTTTTGGGGATTACCTCAACCGCTTTGATAAGGATAGTCAGTTTATCGTCGTGACCCACCGTAAGGGAACGATGGCGGCAGCGGATTCTATCTATGGAGTTACCATGCAAGAATCAGGTGTATCTAAAATTGTTTCGGTTAAGTTAAAAGATTTGGAAGAAACAGTAGACTAGTTACTAAACGATAGCATCTCTTAGGAGGTGCTATTTTTAAAATTCATACCTTAAATTGTCTATCAAGGTCAGTTCAGGCGCAAAAAACGACATTTGGGATTTCCTCTTAGCGAAAAGACTTTCTCTATGATATAATAGTTTCATGATTACAACAGTACCTATTAAGAACGAAAAAGATATTGCAGTACCAGGGAAAACAGTCCTTGTACTAGGTTATTTTGATGGCATCCACAAGGGGCATCAGAAGCTTTTTGAAGTTGCCAGCAAGGCTTCGATGAAGGATTATCTGCCAGTTGTCGTGATGACCTTTACAGAGTCGCCAAAACTTGCCTTGCAACCTTATCAACCTGAGCTTATGCTCCATATCGTCAATCACGAAGAACGGGAGCACAAGATGAAGTGGCACGGAGTAGAGGCTCTTTTCTTACTGGATTTTAGTAGCAAATTTGCTAGTTTAACGGGTCAAGAATTCTTTGATACTTATGTTAGAGCTTTAAAACCAGCCATTATCGTAGCGGGATTTGATTACACGTTTGGTTCAGATAAGAAAACTGCGGATGACCTGAAGGATTATTTTGATGGAGAGATTATCATTGTTCCTCCGGTCGAGGACAAAAAGGGCAAGATCAGCTCCACACGGATTCGCCAAGCTATTCTTGATGGAGATGTCAGGGAAGTCAATCATCTACTCGGCACACCGCTCCCAACCCGTGGAATGGTCGTTCATGGAAATGCTCGTGGGCGTACTATCGGTTATCCAACAGCCAATCTGGTCCTAAGAGATCGAACTTATATGCCAGCAGACGGTGTTTACGTAGTCGATGTAGAAGTACAACGTCAGAGATATCGTGGCATGGCAAGTGTTGGAAAAAAATGTTACTTTCGATGGAGAAGAGCCGCGTTTTGAAGTCAATATTTTTGATTTTTCTAGATGATATTTATGGTGAGACAGTCATGGTCTACTGGCTAGACCGTGTCCGCGATATGGTTAAATTTGACTCCATCGACGAGCTCGTAGACCAACTCCAGAAAGACGAAGAAATTGCTCGAAACTGGAAGGATGGAGAATAGAAAAGTTTAAAAAAGTGAACCATATTTTGTGTTTGCTTTTTTATTTTTGAAAGAAATTTTAATAGAAAGAAACATAATTGAAGCTTGATTGAAAATCTATTAAAATAGTGATATTCATAACGTTAAAAACCAAAGAAAAGAGACTAATATGATTACAGGTGAACTAAAAAATCACTTATGCAGATGTATTTTGGATAAGATTTGAGATGAAATAGCAGTTTTACACTATCATTGTAATTACCGTAATTATTTGTTATAATACTTCAAAGGAGGAAATCAGATGGTAGTAAAAACAAGAAAACAAGGAAATTCAATCACCATTACGATTCCAAGCGAGTTCAATATTCCAAGTGGTGTTAAATACGAAGCGAAATTGTTACCAAGCGGTGAAATTATCTTTACTCCTGAAGAATTGGATCATCAGGTCTCTTATGTTTCTGATGATGCCTTTAACTTGAAATTGGATACAATTTTTGATGAATACGACGATGTTTTCAAAGCTTTGGTGGAAAAATGACAGTCTATTTAACAGAAAAGCAAATTGAAAAAATCAATGCTTTAGTAATTCAACGGTATTCTCCAAATGAGCAAATTCAAACAGTTAGTCCTTCAGCGTTAAATATGATTGTGAACTTACCAGAACAATTTGTTTTTGGTAAACCTCTTTATCCAACAATTTTTGATAAAGCAACAATATTATTTGTCCAATTGATAAAGAAGCATGTTTTTGTCAATGCCAATAAACGAACAGCCTTTTATGTTTTGGTGAAATTTTTACAATTAAATGGTTATTACTTTTCTGTTTCTGTGGAAGAAGCGGTTGAAATGTGTGTGACTATAGCGGTAGAAGCTTTAACTGATGAAAAAATGATAAGCTATTCTAAATGGGTTTCTGAACATTCTGTCATAGAAAAGAACAAAAAGTAGGCTAGTTTGTTAGATTGAAATGAGCATAAGAAAAAAAATGAAGAGACAATATTAGAATTCTGTAATACAGAAACTCTGATATTGTCTCTTTTTATTAAAACACACGATAGACATAAGGATTTTCTGGTTTATCTACCTTGGTAAAACTCTCAACTTCCAGTGTTGGGAGTTTTTGTTTGAGTTCTTTATGGTAGTGGAGGGTCAGGGTTCCTCTGGCGGTAATCCAGGTATTGTCAGGATACTGGCGTGAGTTCCCCTTGGTCAAGAGTCCATATACACCAGAGTCAGCGATACAGTGAATAATCCCAAAGCGAAAGAGGAACTGGCTATCTGGATGACTAGGATCGTTATAGACAAAGCCTGTAAACTCGATTTGCTTTCCTTCAAACTCTTGTGGATAGTCATAGAGAACTTCCATGACCTCCATATAGTTTTCATCTGTAACCTGAATGGTTGACAGGGATAGGTATTTGTCAGCTGTTATCCTCATTTCCTTTTCATAAGCAGATTTGGAAAAATAGGTACTGGTATCAGGTTTGAGATATTGACTGGATGTTCCTTCGCTTGCCTGAATAGCTGCATCGATTCCCTCAGCAAGTGGGAAATGATAGCCTTTGGCAGATACGGTTCTTGAGTCCAAACTTACTGTGGGAAAGGAAACTCCAATCAAGAGTGGTAGTGACAGTAAAAGGAGGCTGATTTGTCTAGCTCGACGACTTTCCATATGGCTGTGAGAGTTGATTTTTTTAATCCAGATGTAGAATTGGACCAGAGCCAACAGAAGAGAAAGGACCATTGAGATATAGACTAGATAGGAATAGTGGAGGTTGATGTAGTGGCTAAGCTTGCCAGATAGCTGCAGATACAGAGTTAGGACAAAATAGCCCAGTAAAATGAAAAATCGAATCATAGCATCACTCCTATCATGTAAGAATAAAGCAAGATAAGCACTGTCACGAAGCCCATGAATTGCCAGATGAAATTGGCCTTGAGATAGTGTTTCATCATGAGGAGATTTTTGATATCAAGCATGGGCCCAATGACTAGAAAGGCAAGGACTGGTGCTAGGCCGAAGCTCGAGAGGAGAGAAGCACCGATAAAGGAATCCGCCTCACTACAGAGGGAAAGGAGAAAGGCAAGAAACATGAGCAAGAGAATCGCAAGGACTGGACTAGCACTGATAGAAGTGAGGATCCGAGTCGGGACATAGACTTGCACGATAGCTGCAAAGAGACAGCCAAATATCAAGTAACGCCCCATATCGAAAAACTCGTCAATAGCCTGTATAAAGACCTGAAAGACCTTTCTAGCGGGACTCAAGTGTGAAAAGTCATGTTCATGGCAAGCGATAGGATTCTCTTTTTGAATGGGTTCTTTCCAGAAAAATCCTAGAAAAATTCCCAAAACCAAAGCAACTACAATGGCTCCCAGAGTTCGCAAGAAGGTAATTTTTAAGGAATTACCAAAGGCAGAGTATGTAGCGAAAAGAACGATAGGATTGATGATGGGAGCAGTCACCAGAAAGGGAACGGCCGTGTAGCTGGGGACTTTCTTTTCCAAAAAACGATTGATAATCGGAACGATTCCACACTCGCAGGATGGGAAGAGAAAGCCAATGAAGGTACCAAAAAAAATCCTCCCCCAACGATTGCGAGGGAGAAACTCAGAGACCTTGTCAGCCGTGATATAGACCTCAATCAATCCCGAAATGAGACTCCCAATCAAGACAAAAGGGAGGGCTTCAATCATGATGGAGAGAAAGATTGCCCCCGCTTGTAATACACTAGGAGGAAGAGATTGGGAAACAGTCATCTATTTTTCTTTCTCAAC
>NZ_KQ970235.1:845582-858924 GCF_001579025.1 Streptococcus oralis | reverse complement strand
AACTTTTTTCTTTTTTGTTTTTGTTATCTGGGAAAGTGACTTGTGTTAAGTCAGGAAGTTTGGCGAATTCTTCAAACATCTTGTCCAAGTCATCGGTTTTTGTAAATTTAACAGCCATGGGCCTACCTCTTTTCTAAATGTTACCTCTATTATACTATTATTTTTCGGAAAAGGGATTATTTTTATTTTGATAATCAAAGAGGTAAAAACAGGTAAGGTGAAACAAGCTT
Organism: Streptococcus oralis; assembly: GCF_001579025.1. GTDB lineage: Bacteria > Bacillota > Bacilli > Lactobacillales > Streptococcaceae > Streptococcus > Streptococcus oralis_X. Next base: position 858,694 of record NZ_KQ970235.1, on the reverse strand, counting down.
TGTTCCTTATGGTATAATAGGTTTATGGATAAAAAATATGAAAAAATCTCCCAAGATTTGGGTGTAACCTTAAAGCAAATCGATACCGTTCTAAGCTTGACCGCTGAAGGGGCGACGATTCCCTTCATCGCACGTTACCGGAAGGACATGACTGGTAGTCTGGATGAAGTGGCGATTAAGGCCATTATCGACTTGGATAAAAGCCTGACTAATCTCAACGACCGTAAAGAAGCTGTCTTGGCTAAGATTCAAGAACAAGGTAAGCTAACAAAGGAATTGGAAGAAGCTATCTTAGCTGCCGAAAAATTAGCAGACGTAGAAGAACTATATCTTCCATACAAGGAAAAGCGTCGGACAAAGGCAACCATTGCCCGTGAGGCTGGACTCTTCCCTCTTGCTCGCTTGATCTTGCAAAACGTAGCTGACTTAGAGAAAGAGGCTGAGAAGTTTGTCTGTGAAGGATTTGCGACTGGTCAAGAGACCTTAGTGGGTGCAGTAGATATCTTGGTAGAAGCCCTATCCGAAGATGTCAATCTACGTGCTATGACCTATCAGGAAGTGTTGAGACACTCTAAAATCACTTCGCAAGTCAAAGATGAAAGTCTTGATGAAAAACAAGTTTTTCAGATATATTACGATTTCTCAGAGACAGTTGGCAACATGCAGGGCTATCGAACCTTAGCCCTCAATCGTGGGGAAAAATTAGGTATCTTGAAAGTCGGCTTTGAACATGCAACGGATCGTATTCTAGCTTTCTTTGCTACTCGTTTCAAGGTAAAAAATGCCTATATTGATGAAGTTGTTCAACAGTCAGTTAAGAAAAAGGTCTTGCCTGCTATCGAGCGCCGCATTCGGACAGAATTAACCGAGAAGGCAGAAGAAGGGGCTATCCAACTCTTTTCGGATAATCTGCGCAATCTCCTCTTGGTTGCTCCGCTAAAAGGCCGCGTGGTTCTAGGCTTTGACCCTGCCTTTCGTACAGGGGCCAAGCTGGCAGTTGTTGATACGACAGGAAAAATGCTGACGACTCAGGTCATTTATCCTGTCAAACCAGCATCAGCTCGTCAGATCGAAGAAGCCAAGCGAGACTTGGCAGACTTGATTGGTCAATACAGCGTGGAAATTATTGCCATCGGAAATGGAACTGCCAGTCGGGAAAGTGAAGCCTTTGTGGCGGAAGTTCTGAAAGATTTTCCAGAGGTCAGCTATGTCATCGTCAATGAAAGTGGCGCTTCTGTCTACTCTGCCAGCGAACTTGCGCGTCAGGAATTTCCAGAATTAACCGTTGAAAAACGCTCTGCTATCTCTATCGCTCGTCGTTTGCAAGATCCCCTGGCTGAATTGGTCAAAATCGATCCTAAGTCAATCGGTGTCGGTCAATACCAGCACGATGTCAGTCAAAAGAAACTATCTGAGAGTTTGGACTTTGTCGTGGATACCGTGGTCAACCAAGTCGGTGTCAATGTCAATACTGCTAGTCCTGCTCTTCTTTCACACGTAGCTGGACTCAATAAAACCATCTCTGAAAATATCGTCAAATACCGTGAGGAAGAAGGAAAAATCACTTCACGCGCTCAAATCAAGAAGGTTCCTCGTCTAGGCGCTAAGGCCTTTGAGCAAGCAGCTGGTTTCCTCCGTATTCCTGAAAGTAGCAACATCCTTGATAATACAGGAGTTCACCCAGAGAACTATGCTGCGGTTAAGGAACTCTTCAAACGCTTGGATATCAAGGACTTGAATGAAGAAGCTCAAAGCAAACTCAAGTCCCTTTCAGTCAAAGAAATGGCGCAAGAACTTGACCTCGGTCCAGAAACCCTTAAAGATATCATTGCTGACCTTCTCAAACCAGGTCGAGATTTCCGTGATTCTTTTGATGCTCCAGTTCTTCGTCAAGATGTCTTGGATATCAAGGATTTAAAAGTCGGCCAGAAACTGGAAGGTGTGGTGCGGAATGTCGTCGACTTCGGTGCCTTCGTTGATATCGGAATTCACGAGGACGGCTTAATTCATATTTCCCATATGAGTCGTAAATATATCAAACATCCTAGCCAAGTGGTGTCAGTCGGAGATTTGGTAACGGTTTGGGTCAAGAAAATCGATACTGAACGTGAAAAAGTCAATCTGTCGCTTCTCGCTCCAGATGAATCTAACTGAGTACGTTCAGTACGTTTCCCTCGAAGACTTTGGTAGACCTTTTACCCACCAAGCCCAGTGGAATTCTCGTCTGCGAACGACAGGTGGACGATTTTTCCCAAAGGATGGGCATTTGGATTTTAATCCCAAGGTCTATAATGAACTAGGTTTGGAAGTCTTTCGTAAAATCGTGCGCCATGAACTCTGTCACTATCACCTTTATTTTCAGAAAAAGGGTTATCGCCATAAGGACCGAGAATTTAAGGAACTATTGAAAGAAGTGGATGGACTGCGCTTTGTACCACCTTTGAAAACACAATCTCAAAGTGCCTACCTAATCTATCAGTGCCAATCCTGCCAGCAAAGTTATCAGCGTAAGAGAAGAATTGATACCAAACGCTATCGCTGTGGAGTTTGTCGAGGTAAACTCGTCATCATAAATCGGCCTAAGGACTGATGTTGATAGTTCTGATTCATGCTATACTTCTTGTAAGAATACCGAAAGAGGAAACAATCATGAATACAAAATTTTATAAAATGAGACGAAATCGTATGGTGTCAGGAGTTTTAGCTGGTCTATCAGACAAGTGGAATTTTGATGTAACCCTAGTCCGCTTTCTATTTGCCATTTTTACCGTAGCAAATTTTGGAATTGGTGTGATAATCTACATCATCCTTGCCTCTATCCTGCCAACTAAGGAAGAAATCGAAGCCGAAATGTACGGAACAGGACCACGCAAACGCAAGGAAGCCCAAGCCATTGAAGACAATGATGGCTGGTTTTGGTGAGGTAAATCTACGATAACAAAAGTTTTGCTACATTACTACAAGAGAAAAGAAGGCAGTAGCATGTTTAGGAAATACTTTAAAAACTATAAATGGACGGACGTGTTCTGGATTCTATTTATTTTGATTACTAGTTTTCTATCAACTAATAATTACTTATACCACTTAACGAAACAGGATTTTTCAGAAGAAGGATGTCTTTTAGCAATTCCTTTGTTTCTTTTTCATTTTCTCTTCATTGATAAATTCATCATTTCTAGACGAGATCAAAAAGATGAATAACTTTTAACCCTTGCATCCGCAAGGGTTTTCTTCTTGTTTTCCATTTATGGTACAATACTTTTAGTGAAATTTCTAAATTTTTTTCTATCTTACAAAAATGTAAGATTAAAGTCTCTTTTGTAAGGTTAGGTTATGGCAAGCAATTTTTTTTTGCGATAAACTAGACTCATAAAGAACAAAGGAGCAAAACCATGAAAAGAATTTCACAAAAGAAAAGAAGAAAACCAAGTCAAAAAGATATTGAGCGTGTTCAACTGGGATGCGCTATGATGCAAGCACAGTTTCAATTGATGGGATATTAAGAAGGAGAGAATCATGACACTTTTAGATGTAAAACACGTTCAAAAAATCTACAAAACACGTTTCCAAGGTAACCAAGTAGAGGCCCTCAAAGACATTCACTTTACCGTAGAAAAGGGTGACTACGTGGCTATCATGGGAGAGTCTGGTTCTGGGAAATCAACCCTGCTCAACATTCTAGCTATGCTGGATAAACCAACTCGTGGGCAGGTTTACCTGAATGGAACCGACACAGCCACTATTAAGAATTCCCAGGCTTCAAGTTTCCGTCGTGAGAAGTTGGGATTTGTCTTCCAAGACTTTAACTTGCTAGATACCTTGTCTGTTAAGGACAATATCTTACTTCCGTTAGTGTTATCACGAAAACCTATCACAGAGATGATGAAGAAATTGGTAGTAACCGCTGAAAATTTGGGCATAAACCAATTGCAAGAGAAGTACCCTTATGAGATTTCTGGTGGTCAAAAACAGCGGGTAGCAGTAGCACGCGCCATCATCACCGAACCTGAAATTCTCCTTGCGGATGAGCCAACAGGAGCTCTTGACTCCAAGTCATCTGCAGCCTTACTCGACGTTTTTGATGAAATCAATGAACGAGGGCAGACCATTCTCATGGTAACCCACTCAACGGCAGCAGCAAGTAGGGCCAAACGCGTTCTCTTTATCAAGGACGGCATTCTTTACAACCAAATCTACCGTGGAGACAAGACAGAGCGTCAGATGTTCCAAGAAATCTCTGATACTTTGACTGTTATGGCAAGCGAGGTGAATTAGTATGTTCCGATTAACCAATAAGTTAGCGGTATCTAACTTGATTAAAAACCGCAAACTCTACTATCCCTTTGCCCTTGCTGTTCTCTTAGCAGTGACCATCACCTATCTCTTTTACTCACTGTCACTTAATCCTAACATTGGCAAGATCCGAGGGGGAGAAACTATCTCTATGACCCTTGCTCTCGGTATGGTGGTTGTTACTATCGCTTCTGGAATTATTGTCCTTTATGCTAATAGTTTTGTCATGAAGAACCGCTCCAAGGAGCTGGGTGTATATGGTATGCTGGGTCTCGAAAAGCGCCATTTAATCAGTATGGTTTTTAAGGAGCTTCTTATTTTTGGTTCCTTAACCTTGACAGCTGGTCTCGGTCTAGGAGCTCTCTTTGATAAGCTAATCTTTGCCCTTCTTCTGAAGCTTATGAAGATGAAAGTGGAGCTCGTTTCGACTTTCCAACCAAGTGTCTTTATCCTAGTTCTTATCGTTTTTGGAGCTATCTTCCTAGGTCTGATTTTCATCAATGCCTTTCGTATCGCACGCATGAATGCCCTTCAACTCTCTCGTGAAAAGGCCAGTGGTGAGAAAAAAGGACGTTTCTTAGGCCTTCAAACCATTCTAGGTCTGATTAGTTTGGGAGCGGGTTATTACCTAGCAGTTACAGTTGAAAATCCACTTTCTGCTGTTCTGATTTTCTTCGTAGCAGTTTTGTTAGTTATTTTGGGAACTTATCTTCTCTTCAATGCAGGGATCACAGTTTTCCTACAAATCTTGAAGAAAAACAAGCGTTACTATTACCAACCTAACAACATGATTTCCGTATCCAATCTTATCTTTCGAATGAAGAAAAATGCGGTTGGTTTGGCTACGATTGCCATCCTTTCAACCATGGTCTTGGTGACTATGTCTGCTGCAACAAGCATTTTTAAGGCTTCAGAAAACTTCAAGAAGGTCATGAATCCACATGATTTTGGGATTACAGGACAGAATGTTGAAAAAGAAGACATCGAAAAACTCTTGAACAAGTATGCTAGTGATAATGGATTGACTGTCACAAAGAAAGAAGTTCTTACATACAGTAACTTTGGTGTGGCAAATCAAGAAGGTACGAAATTGACAATCTTTGAGAAAGGTCAAAATCGTGTTCAACCGAAAACTATTTTTATGGTCTTTGACCAAAAAGACTATGAGAATATGACAGGACAGAAACTTGGACTTTCAGGTAAGGAAGTTGGATTGTTTGCTCAAAACAAGGAACTTCAAGGGCAGAAAGAACTGACTCTGAATAACCAGACCTACACGATCAAAGAAGAAATCAAAAAAGATTTTATTCTTGAACATGTCCCAAATCAGTACAATATTCTAACTTCGGACTATAACTATTTGGTTGTTCCTGACTTACAAGCCTTTCTTGAACAGCATCCTAACTCTTCCATCTTTAATCAATACTATGGGGGTATGAATGTAACAGCTAGTGAGGACGAGCAACTTAAAATTGCAGATGACTATTCAAAATTCGTTAACAACTTTAATAGAGAAATAAACAAAGAAGGAAGCTATGTTTACGGAAGCAATCTGGCTGATAGTAGTGCGCAGATGAGTGCTCTCTTTGGTGGAGTTTTCTTCATCGGTATCTTCCTCTCTATCATCTTTATGGTAGGAACAGTTCTTGTTATTTACTACAAACAAATCTCTGAGGGCTATGAAGACCGTGAACGTTTCATCATTTTGCAAAAGGTCGGACTTGATCAAAAGCAAATCAAGCAAACGATTAACAAACAGGTTCTAACTGTTTTCTTCCTTCCATTGCTCTTTGCCTTCCTACACCTTGCTTTTGCCTATCATATGCTTAGCCTCATCCTAAAAGTTATTGGCGTGCTGGATGCGACCATGATGTTGACCGTTACATTGTCCATCTGTGCTATCTTCCTCATCGTCTATGTTTTGATCTTTATGATTACCTCAAGAAGTTATCGCAAGATTGTGCAAATGTAAAAAAGATACCTCGATGCTGGTCGAGGTATTTCTTTTAGCTTAGATACTAAAGAGTTGTCCCAAGAGGAAGGTTACGCCCATGGTGAGAAGTCCGATACAGAGGTTACGGATCATAGCAGTTCTCGTAGGAGCTTTTCCTAATTTAGCACTGGTATAGCCGGTAATAAGAAGGGAAAGGGCAACGATAAAAACAGTAGCAGGAATGCGATAATCACTTGGAAAGACAGTGATCGAAAGCATAGGAGGAAGACTTCCCAGTACAAAGGCGATAAAGCTAGAGATGGCAGCATGCCAAGGATTGGTAAATTCTTCGTACTCGATACCGTATTTTTCCTCGACCAAGGCTTTGAGTGGATTTTTTAAAAAGGCCTTGTTGGTCAAGAGTTGGGCGGACGTTTCACACTCACCATTTTGAAGGTAAGCAGCATAGAGGGATTGTTTTGCAGATTCGATATCCTTATCCAAGAGCAACTGTTCTCTAGCGACAGCGGCTTCTTCCGTGTCTTTCTGAGTCGATACAGAGACATATTCGCCACCTGCCATAGAAAAAGCACCAGCGAGGATAGCGGCCAATCCTGATAGAAAGATAATCCAGATATTGCTTGTCGCACTGGCAACACCGATAACGACTCCAGCGATGGAAATAATCCCATCATTGGCTCCCAGAACACCTGCGCGTAGGATATTGAGTCGGCCTGCAAAGTTTGCATCAATTTCATGTTTCATTTCTGTCATAGTCATCTCCTTTCTCTCCATTATAGAGAAAAGAATAGTGGAATACAAACTTTTTAAACTATCTGAAAAAAGTTCTACGATTCTAATTTTTAGGCCCTTTGAAGTTTCTCCGAAAAAGTAGTGCTATCCTACTGTACTGGACCTTTTTAAACTTATCTATGGTATAATAGAAGATAGATTTATCAATTGGAGAATGAAAGATTTTATGATTAAACTTGTAGCAACCGATATGGATGGAACCTTTCTAGATGGAGAGGGTCGGTTTGATATGAAACGCCTCAAAAACGTACTTGTTTCCTACAAGGAAAAGGGGATTTATTTTGCTGTGGCTTCGGGTCGTGGTATCTTGTCTTTGAAAAAGCTATTTGCGGATGTGCGTGACGAAGTGATTTTTATAGCTGAAAATGGGAGCTATGTTGAGTTTCATGGTGAGGATATGTATGAGGCTACTATGTCTCGGGATTTTTACTTGAGCACTTTTGAAGCTTTAAAGAAATCGCCTTATTTTGACGAAAGAAAAATGCTCTTGACTGGGAAAAAAGCTTGTTATGTTTTGGATACAGTGGATGAGACCTATCTCATGTTTAGCAGTCACTACAATGAAAACATTCAAAAAGTGGCACGTTTGGAAGATATCACGGATGAGATTTTTAAATTCACTACTAACTTTACTGAAGAAACGATAGAAGTTGGTGAGGCCTGGGTCAACGAAAATGTTCCTGGTGTGAAAGCCATGACCACAGGTTTTGAATCCATTGATATTGTCTTGGACTATGTTGATAAGGGTGTGGCTATTGTTGAGCTGGCAAAAAAACTTGGTCTGACCATGGATCAGATTATGGCTTTTGGCGATAATCTCAATGACCTTCACATGATGCAGGTAGTGGGGCACCCCATCGCTCCTGAAAATGCGCGACCAGAGATTTTAGAATTAGCAGAAGCAGTGATTGGTCACCATAAGGACCAATCAGTGATGACTTATATGGAGGGATTATAGTGGCAGATATTAAATTGATTGCATTGGACTTGGATGGCACCTTGCTGACAACGGATAAAAAGCTAACAGATCGTACCAAGGCGGTCCTCAAAGCTGCGCGTGACCGTGGCATCAAGGTCGTTCTGACAACGGGACGTCCTCTGAAGGCTATGGATTTCTTTCTCCATGAGCTGGGGACTGACGGTCAGGAGGATGAGTACACCATCACCTTTAATGGTGGTCTAGTACAGAAAAATACAGGGGAGATTCTCGATAAAACAGTCTTTTCAATCGACGATGTGGCACGCTTGTACGAGGAAACTGAAAAACTCGGATTACCGTTAGATGCTATTTCAGAAGGAACCGTCTATCAAATCCAGTCGGACCAAGAAAGTCTCTATGCTAAGTTCAACCCAGCCCTGACTTTCGTACCTGTCGCTTTTGAGGATCTATCTAGTCAGATGACATATAATAAATGTGTGACCGCCTTTGCCCAAGAACCTTTGGATGCAGCGATTCAACAGATTTCTCCTGAATTGTTTGACCAATATGAAATCTTCAAATCGCGTGAACTTTTATTGGAATGGTCGCCGAAAAACGTTCACAAGGCAACAGGTTTAGCGAAATTAATTAATCACTTAGGAATCGATCAAAGTCAAGTCATGGCTTGTGGGGACGAGGCCAATGACCTTTCCATGATTGAGTGGGCAGGTCTGGGAGTTGCCATGCAAAATGCTGTTCCAGCGGTTAAGGAAGTTGCCAATGTGATTACCCCTATGACCAACGACGAGGAAGCCGTTGCCTGGGCTATCGAAGAATACGTGCTAAAGGAGAACTAGAATATGGGATTATTTGACCGTCTATTCGGGAAAAAAGAAGAGCCGAAAATCGAAGATATTGTTAAAGAAGCTCTGGAAAATCTTGATTTGTCAGAAGAGGTTGAAGAAAACCAAACGGCAGTCGAAGAAACTTCTCAGGAAGAGACAACAAGAGAAAAAGTGGAAGAAACACCTGCTCAAGAAGAAATTCCTCAGATCTCAACAGAAGAAGTTATTGAACCAGAAGCAGTCGAGGAAACTAATCAGGAAGAGCTTGAGCTAGAATCTGATGAATTGGAACAATTCCAAGAGTCGGAAAAATTTCTAGAAGAAGAGAACCAAGAAACTGTAGAGTTCGAAGAAGGGTTAGCTTCTGAAGTAGTAGAAGAAGAACTTCCTCAGGTTGAAGAAACTGTACAGGAAAAATATGACCGCAGTCTCAAGAAAACCCGTACAGGATTCGGTGCTCGTTTGAATGCTTTCTTTGCCAACTTCCGTTCTGTCGATGAAGAATTCTTCGAAGAATTGGAAGAACTGCTCATCATGAGCGACGTCGGTGTGCAAGTCGCTTCAAACTTAACAGAAGAACTACGTTATGAAGCCAAACTCGAAAATGCTAAGAAGCCTGATGCGCTCCGTCGTGTCATTATCGAGAAATTGGTCGAGCTCTACGAAAAGGATGGCAACTACGATGAACAAATCCATTTCCAAGATGGTTTGACAGTCATGCTCTTTGTCGGAGTCAATGGTGTTGGGAAAACAACTTCTATCGGGAAATTAGCTCATCGCTACAAACAAGCTGGAAAGAAAGTCATGTTGGTTGCGGCAGATACCTTCCGTGCGGGTGCTGTGGCCCAGCTAGCTGAATGGGGTCGACGTGTGGGTGTTCCTGTTGTGACGGGGCCTGAAAAGGCTGATCCAGCAAGTGTGGTCTTTGATGGTATGGAACGCGCCGTAGCCGAAGGGATTGATATTCTCATGATTGATACAGCAGGTCGTTTGCAAAACAAAGAAAACTTGATGGCAGAGTTGGAAAAAATTGGCCGTATCATTAAACGTGTTTTACCAGAAGCACCTCATGAAACCTTCCTAGCTCTGGATGCTTCAACTGGTCAAAATGCTCTTGTACAAGCAAAAGAGTTTTCAAAAATCACTCCATTGACAGGTATTGTATTGACCAAGATTGATGGAACTGCCCGAGGTGGTGTTGTACTGGCTATCCGAGAAGAACTTAATATCCCAGTAAAATTGATTGGTTTCGGTGAAAAAATCGATGATATCGGGGAATTTAACTCAGAAAACTTTATGAAGGGTCTCTTAGAGGGCTTGATTTAATACAAAATAAATATCCTGCAAGTCAATCTTGCAGGATATTTTTGCTATTCTAAACGGCCATCTTCACGATAGGCGATATCTGGTTGCCAGGTCCATTTGGCTCCATACTTTTCAAGTAAATCAAAGCTAGCTTGAGGTCCCATGCTTCCAGCTTTATAGTCATGAAGTGGAGCACCGTTTTCAGCCCAGAGCTCTTCGATACGGTCAATCAATTTCCACGAAGCACTTACCTCATCCCAGTGGCTAAAATTGGTAGAGTTGTTGTTCAAAACATCGTAGATTAATTTCTCGTATGGATCTGGTGAGGCTCCAGTAGCAGTAGCATCTGTACGGTAATCCAGAGAGCTTGGAGCCAGGTTAAATTCTTCACCGACTTGCTTACCATTGAGGCTAAGAGAGAATCCTTCAGTTGGTTGGATATAGATTGTCAAAATGTTTGGAGCAAGTGGCTCTCCAAAGATAGAGTCCATTTGCTTAAAGACGATATTGACATGAGTCCCTTTTTCAGTCAGACGTTTCCCTGTTCGGAAGAAGAAAGGAACACCACGGAAACGATCGCTGTCTACAAAGAAGGCACCAGATGCAAAGGTTTCTGTTGTAGATTCAGGATCGACATTTGGTTCGCTTCGATAGGAAATGTATTTCATGCCATCGATTTTACCAGAGCGATATTGACCACGGATAAACTGTTCTTTCAATTCCTCCTCAGTTGGATGATAGAGGTTTTTAAAGACCTTTATCTTTTCAGCACGAATCTCATCTTTTGTAAAGCTAGCTGGTTTGTCCATGGCTAGAAGAGAGAGAAGTTGGAGAGTATGGTTTTGCACCATATCACGAAGGGCACCAGATTGATCATAGTAGCCACCGCGTTCTTCGACACCCAAGCGCTCTGCAAAGGTAATCTGAACATTATCGATGTGTTCGCGATTCCAAACATTCTCAAAGATCATGTTGGCAAAACGAACAGCAAAGATACTCTGAATCATCTCTTTACCCAGGTAATGGTCGATACGGTAGATTTGCTCTTCATCAAAGGCCGCAAGGAGATCTTCGTTGAGTTTGCTCGCTGTTTCGTAGTCTGTACCAAATGGTTTCTCAACGATCAAGCGCTCAAAACCTTTGCCATCAACAATGTTTTCAGATTTGAGGTGCTTGGCAATAGTTCCAAAGAACTGAGGTGCCATAGACAAGAAGAAGAGCTTATTGTGTTCAGCTTGGTATTTTTCATTCAGCTCAGCTTGTAATTGACGCAAAGCAATGTAATGTTCCGTGTCATTCACATCATGGCTTTGATAGTAGAAGTGGCTGGCAAATTCTTGGGCTTGCTCGGTACTATCTGCCAAATCAAAGATGGACTCGACAACTACAGATTCAAAATATTCCTTACTCCAAGGTCTACGAGCTGTTCCGATAACAGCAAAATGCTCAGAGAGATTGCCTGATTTATAGAGTCTGAAAAGGGAAGGGTAGAGTTTGCGTTTAGCTAAATCTCCACTCGCACCGAAAATTGTAACAATAACCTTTGATGACATCTAGCTACCTAATTTCTATATTTTTTCCTAGTTGGACTAGGGATGAGATTTCCTCATTATCATAGTTTTTATTTTATCATAATTTTCAAAAAAAACAAAAAATCCAATACGCAATTAAAAAACTGTAAGGAGAACCTTACAGTTTTGTTTTATACATTTAAGACCTTGTCCAAGAACTCTTTTAGACGAGGGTGTTGCGGGTTGTCAAAGATTTGATCTGGAGTTCCATCTTCCAGGAATTCACCATCAGCCGTAAAGATAACACGGTTAGCCACCTGACGAGCAAATCCCATCTCATGGGTTACGATAATCATGGTCATGCCTTGTTCCGCCAATTCCTTCATAACATTCAGTACATCTCCAACCATTTCAGGGTCCAGAGCGGAAGTTGGCTCATCAAAGAGCATGATATCAGGATTCATGGCAAGTCCACGAGCGATAGCTACACGTTGTTTCTGACCACCTGAAAGGCTATCTGGATTAGCCTTAGCCTTGTCTGCAAGACCGACTTTCTCCAGCAACTCCATCCCCAATTTTTCAGCTTCTTCTTTGGTCATTCGTTTGTGTTCAATAGGTGCAAAAGTGATATTTTCTAGGACGGACATGTGAGGGAAGAGGTTGAAATGTTGGAAGACCATTCCCACGTTTTCACGAACATGGTCGACATTGGTTGATTTTTCAGTCAAATCATAGCCATTCACTGTGATGTGGCCACTCGTTACCTCTTCGAGAAGGTTAAGGCTACGGAGGAAAGTGGATTTACCAGAACCCGAAGGACCGATGATACAGACAACATCTCCTTCATAAAATTTAGTAGTAATGCCTTTTAAAACTTCGTTTTTTCCATAATACTTATGCAAATCATTTACATCAATTTTTAGTTTTGCCATTAACGAATCCTCTTTTCTAAGCGTTTCGCTAGTCTAGTCAAAAGCGTGATAATTACAAGATAGAAGATAGCAAGGATTGCATACATCTTGAAACTTTGGTAGTTACGGGCGATGATAATCTTACCAGTTTGGAAAAGTTCAACCAAACCGATAGCAGAGACGATGGTTGTATCTTTAAGAGCGATAACGAATTGGTTGACAAAGTTTGGCAACATCAATTTAGTCGCTTGTGGCAAGATAATCTTACGCATGGTTTTTCCATAAGAGATACCAAGACTGCGGCTGGCCTCCATTTGGCCAACTGGAACAGCTTGGATCCCACCACGAACAATTTCAGCGATATAAGCAGCTGCATTGAGTGAGAGGGCGATAGTACCAGCTACAAAGTCATTGATTGGACTTTGTTGGCCTGTAATCGACTCGATGAAGTTTGGAATACCCCAGAAGATGAAGGCTGCAAGAATCATCAATGGGATACCACGGATAACATCAACGAAAATCTCAGAGATAAGACGAAGAGATTTGTATGGGCTAACGCTAAACATACCGAAGATAATCCCG
>NZ_KQ970235.1:820597-845177 GCF_001579025.1 Streptococcus oralis | reverse complement strand
AAACATACCGAAGATAATCCCGATGACAATGGCAATTGCAAATGAAATAAGCGCTAGAGCAAGAGTGATTCCAAGACCACTAAGAAGTTGTTTGTAGTTGTTTTGAAGCAAGCCCCAGATGGTTGTTTCGTCAACTGTACTTGTAGAGTCAGATGATGTTTCGCTAGCTAGGTACTTGTCAAGAATCTTTTGGAATTCTCCGTTAGCTTTGAGGTTCGCAAGTCCGTTATTGAACATCTGGATCAATTCTGGATTTGTTCCTTTTTTAACCGCAAAGGCTGTTTCACCGATTGGAGTTCCAGCGATTGGAGTTTTCAATTTTTGACCTTGGCTGATAGAATATTTGAGAACTGGCTCATCATCCATCACGGCATCAATAGATCCGGTATTCAGACTGTCATACATAGAAGCGCCATCTGCAAAGGTTTTAATCTTATAGCCGTATTTGCTTTGATTTTCAGTAAGGAAGGTTTGAGAAGCAGTCCCGTTTTTAACACCGACAGTTTTATCCTTGAGGTCTTCATAAGAAGCAATTGTGCTTGATTCTTTCACACCGAGAATCGTGTTTGCTGTGTAGTATGATTCTGAGAAGTCAAAGGTTTCCTTACGGGCATCTGTTACAGACATTCCAGCAATGATACCATCTGCTTGTCCAGCTTGAACAGCACTAATGGCTGCGTCAAATCCTGGGTTGGTAATCTCAATTTCAAAACCTTGGTCTTTGGCAATCGCCTTGATAAGGTCCATATCAATACCGGTGTATTGATTGCTTGAATTTTGAAAGACGAATGGGGCGAAAGATGAGTCGCTGGCAATAATGTACTTGCTTTTCACAGGAGTAGCTTTTTGTCCAGCAGCAGTAGTTGTTGTTGGGCTTGCCGTAGTTTTAGAAGCCGTCCACTTTTGGATGATTTGCTCCAAGCTACCATCCTTCTTCATTTGTGCTAGGGCTTCGTTAAACTCGGTAACCAAGTGTTCATACTTGCTCCCTTTCTTGACACCAAAGGCAAAGCTTCCAACAGCCTCACCATCCATATTGATGCTGAGATCTTGTCCTTGGTTAATCGCATACTCAATAACAGGTTTATCATCCATGATGGCATTTACAGCACCAGCACTTAGACTGTTATTCATCAAATCACCTGTATCAAAGGTTTTAATAGAGAAACCGTATTTATCTTTGATACTTTCGAGGAAACGTTGAGCGGCAGTTCCGTTCTTAACTCCAACTGTTTTTCCACTAAGTTCCTCATATTTGGTGATTTTATTTGCCTTTGTGGTAGCAATGACAACTTTTGTATCATAATAAGTATCAGACATGGTAAAGACATTTTCACGTTCTTTTGTTTTTGTCATACCTGCCATAATGGCATCTGCTTGACCTGACTGCACTGCATTTACAGCTGCATCAAAGCCAGGATAAGACATTTGGATGTTCCATCCTTTGATTTCTGCGACTTTATTGATAATATCAACATCAATCCCTTTATAGGTTTGATCTGAATCTTTAAACTCAAAAGGTGCGTAAGCTGTATCAGACACAATCTTAACAGTATCAGCTTTTGCCATACCTAGTGAGAAAATGGGAAATAAAATGAGCAAACATGCTAGTATTTTTTTCTTCATTTTTAGTCTCCTTTTCCGAATATTTTCCCATTATATCAGAAAATGAATGAAAAGGCAAATTTTATGGATTTTATGTAAGAAAATGTAACATAGAATCCTTGCTCTTATCAACTTAGAGTAGAGTCTGAAAAGTAAATTTATGGTAAAATAGAAGGATAGAAAAATGCAGATGAGGCAATCATGATAAATCGAATTACAGATAATAAATTTAAACTAGTATCAAAATACCAACCTTCAGGAGATCAACCACAAGCGATTGAGCAGTTGGTCGATAATATCGAGGGTGGAGAGAAGGCTCAGATTCTGATGGGGGCGACGGGTACAGGGAAGACATATACCATGAGTCAGGTCATTTCCAAAGTCAATAAACCAACTTTGGTTATTGCCCACAATAAGACTCTGGCTGGTCAGCTCTATGGGGAGTTCAAGGAATTTTTCCCTGAAAATGCTGTTGAGTACTTCGTGTCTTATTATGATTATTACCAACCCGAGGCTTATGTCCCTTCGAGCGATACCTATATTGAGAAGGACAGCTCTGTCAATGATGAGATTGACAAGCTCCGTCACTCAGCGACTTCGGCTCTTCTGGAGCGTAACGATGTCATCGTCGTGGCTTCAGTTTCTTGCATTTATGGTTTGGGTTCGCCAAAGGAATATTCTGATAGTGTTGTTAGTCTTCGTCCAGGTCTGGAGATTTCTCGTGATAAACTCTTGAATGACTTGGTAGATATTCAGTTTGAACGCAATGATATTGATTTCCAACGGGGAAGATTTCGTGTGCGTGGGGATGTGGTAGAGATTTTTCCAGCTTCCCGTGATGAACACGCTTTTCGAGTAGAGTTCTTCGGAGATGAAATTGACCGTATCCGAGAAGTTGAGGCGCTGACAGGCCAAGTCCTTGGTGAAGTGGATCATCTGGCGATTTTCCCAGCCACTCACTTTGTGACCAATGACGATCATATGGAAGTTGCGATTGCCAAGATTCAAGCAGAATTAGAAGAGCAGTTAGCTGTTTTTGAAAGGGAAGGTAAACTGCTAGAAGCTCAGCGTTTGAAACAGCGGACAGAGTACGATATCGAAATGTTGCGTGAGATGGGTTATACCAACGGTGTTGAAAACTATTCTCGTCACATGGATGGTCGTAGCGAAGGAGAGCCTCCTTATACGCTTCTCGACTTCTTCCCAGATGATTTCTTGATCATGATTGATGAAAGTCACATGACCATGGGGCAAATCAAGGGAATGTACAATGGAGACCGTTCGCGTAAGGAAATGCTGGTTAATTATGGTTTCCGTTTACCGTCCGCCTTGGACAATCGTCCTCTCCGTCGGGAGGAGTTTGAAAGTCATGTGCATCAGATTGTATACGTTTCAGCGACACCTGGTGACTATGAAAATGAACAGACCGAGACAGTGATTGAGCAAATCATTCGTCCGACAGGGCTTCTAGATCCAGAGGTGGAAGTTCGTCCGACTATGGGACAGATTGATGACCTCCTAGGTGAAATCAATGCTCGTGTTGAAAAGAATGAACGAACCTTTATCACAACCTTGACCAAGAAGATGGCAGAAGACTTGACTGACTACTTCAAAGAAATGGGCATCAAGGTCAAGTATATGCACTCGGATATCAAGACCTTGGAACGGACAGAGATTATCCGCGACCTACGCTTGGGTGTTTTTGATGTCTTGGTCGGAATCAATTTGCTCCGTGAAGGGATTGACGTACCTGAAGTAAGTTTGGTTGCTATTCTAGATGCTGACAAGGAAGGTTTCCTTCGTAACGAACGTGGCCTCATCCAGACCATTGGACGTGCCGCCCGTAACAGTGAAGGTCATGTCATCATGTATGCTGATACCATGACTCAGTCTATGCAACGTGCTATCGATGAAACTGCCCGCCGTCGGAAAATCCAGATGGCCTATAATGAAGAGCATGGTATCGTTCCACAAACTATTAAGAAAGAAATCCGTGATCTAATCGCCGTAACCAAGGCAGTTGCCAAGGAAGAGGACAAGGAAGTCGATATCAATAGCCTCAACAAACAAGAACGTAAGGAACTCGTCAAAAAACTCGAAAAACAAATGCAAGAAGCCGTCGAAGTGCTTGACTTTGAACTCGCAGCTCAGATTCGTGATATGATGTTGGAAGTGAAGGCGTTGGATTAGATAGGAGAGAACGAATGAAAATTTTAGTCATCAATGGACATCCTGACAAGGGCAGTTTCTGTCAAGAAATTTTTCAAACGATTGTAGAAAATATTGACTCAAATCATCATGAGCTTGAATCTATTAATCTAAATGAGATAGATTTTGATCCCGTATTACGTTATGGTTATCGAAAACGTATGGAAGAGGACTCTTTCATACTTCGCTCTCAGGAATTAATCCAGTGGGCAGATCATTTCATTTTTGTTTATCCAATTTGGTGGAGTAGTATGCCTAGTTTATTGAAGGGTTGGATTGATCGTGTTTTCATGCCAGGAATTGCTTACTCTGCCAATAATAAAGGAAGTTTTATTTGGAACTACTTAAGAGGTCAGCAGTTTAAAAAGTTACTAAAAGGAAAAACAGCCAGTATTTACGCAACATCCATGGCACCAACATGGTGGTACAAAGTATTTTCAGGCTCTATCAATATTCCAGACAGTTATGAAATATCAGTATTAAAGAATGCTGTCCTAAATCACTGCGGTATTAAAACAAAGAAAGTTTCAATTTTGGGTGAGTTAGGGCGTGAGGTGAATACAAATTCTACAAGACATAAATATCTGCAAAAAGTTGCTGAGGAAGTGAAGGCGTTGGATTAGGAAAAAGTATGGTTTATTTAAGAAAACTAATTGAAGAAGATTTGGTGTCTTTGTGGGAAATTGCTTATTCACAATCTAATCCAATTTGGAAGCAGTATGATGCTCCCTATTATGACGATTATCAGCATTTTCCTAATTTTCAAGAATTTAAACTACAAAAATCAGAATCTACTCTAAACAACTCAAATCGCCTTGGTATTTTTGTTGATGATAAACTTGTTGGGACTGTTTCGCGCTACTGGGTATGTAAACAAACAAGATGGATGGAATTGGGGATTTGTATTTATGATAACAAGTTTTGGAACTCTGGCATTGGAAAAGCTGCTATGCTACAGTGGATAGATCGGACATTTCAGGATTACTTGGAGTTGGAGCATCTTGGTTTGACAACTTGGTCAGGAAATCTTGGTATGGTAAAACTTGCTGAAAAATTAAGAATGAAAAAAGAAGCTCATATTCCAAAAGTTCGTTATTACCAAGGCAAATATTTTGATAGTATTAAATTTGGTATTTTAAGAGAAGAATGGGGTAAAACAAATGAACCTAACTATCAAACAGATGGAAACCCCTGAAGAGATAGAAGGTAAATCCTTCGTTCATTGGCAGACGTGGAGAGAGGCTTATGATGATCTTTTACCTGCAGAATTTCAGGAGACGATGCCATTAGAAAGATGTCGATTCTTTAGTCAAAAATATCCAGAAAATACATTGATTGCGATAGATGATATGAAGGTAGTTGGTTTTATCAGTTATGGAAACTTTCGTGATGAGACTATTCAAGCTGGTGAAATTATTTCCTTATATGTTTTAAAAGACTATTATGGAAAAGGTATTGCTCAGAAGTTAATGAAGGAAGCTTTGACGACTCTTGAACAGTTCTCTGAAATATTTTTATGGGTATTAAAAGAAAATAAGCGAGCCATTGCTTTCTATCAAAAAATGGGTTTTACTTTTGATGGGCAAGAAAAAATACTTGACCTTGGAAAACCTATCACTGAAATTAGAATGGTACGTAAGAAATCCTCAAAATCTGAGAGTTAAATACTGGTAGAATTGCGATTTTGTTTTCAGATTACGCAATGAACAAACAATCATGTTTTAGAATATATTTTTGAATAGAAAGAAGTTATTATGAAATTGAAAGAGAAGAATTATAAGAAATCATCAGGGTTAGATTCTGTTCGTTTTTGGTTACAAGGGCATCGATTTGTCAAATTTATGCTTGATATTACCTTTTATATCATCTTGTTCCTAGTTATAGAATTCACAACATCACAGAACAAAAGCATTCCAGCTGATTTTCGGTACAGAGAGCTCTTATTTCCCTTGCAATTGAATCTTTTTATCTTGGGTTATAGGCTTTATGCTCTCTTTTTGTCAGTGAAAACTGAAAAAGAAAGAACCCTTAAAAGATTTTGTGAACCCTTTATTTATATCAATATCCTTAGCTTCATTTTTCAACTGATTGGTGTGAGGAAAAGAGGAAGAGTCGTTCTCTCACCTTTGTTTTCACTGGAGTCATCCTATATCTGGTTTCCTATTGTCGTCTACCTTCTAGTCTTGATGTTAACTTTGGCAATTTTCTTTCTCTCTAAAGGTTCAAAAAAAGGAGTAGATGAAAATGAAGATGAGTAGACAAATGAAGTACAAGACAAAAGAAAAGTCTTCTTGGACTAATAGGATTTTTCTTTGGATGGAAAGGCACAGAAGGATTGCTCAACTTTTGGATACGAGTGTGTTATTTGGATCTATGTTTGTATCATTTCTTGCCGCCTCTTACATTAGTTACCTATTACCGAACATAAATTATCTTTCCCCCTTAAGCTTCAATCTTATCCTTCTGATCTTATCAACCTATTTCCTTGTCTTTCGTTTTAGTAGTGATAAACTTCAGAAATGGCGTTACTTTTCATGGGGATTTATTGGGTTCAATGGTCTTCTTTTTCCCTTTCATCTCTTGGTAGGTCTGAATTGGCTAGGACGTCGTAAGTCAACGAATTTCCCTCCCATAATTTCTATGGATCCAGCCTATGTCTGGATTCCTATTGTAAGTTATCTATTTTTCTTTTTCTTGGGGCTGGGAATTCTGCTTTTGATTATACGGATAGAAAATAGAAGAAGGAGGCGTAAATGGAACGAAAGACTAAGAGACAAAAGAAGATCAAACAACAGAACATACAAATGAAAAAATCCAGAAAAAGTATTCTTTGGTAGCTCACGTCCAATTGTGGCAGGAAAGACATTCAAAGATTGCTTCTTTTATGGATGGTGGTATAATATTATTATCTATTTTTGGTATCATGTATGTATTGTTCGGGACGTCACTTATCCCGAAACCATATCAAGAAATGTCCTATCTCTTGCCAATTATTATGAATTTTGTCTTTTTGGTGCACACACTCTATCAAGGTATTTTTAGAGATGGTTTTAGCAATAAGGCTTCAGTACAAGGATTTTTAGAAACTTTTCTATTCATAAACGGACCTATTTTTCTCCTCCACTTACTTGTTGGGGTGAAAGGGAGAAATGTTAAAAAAATTCCTTCCCTATTATCTATCGATTATCGCTACATCTGGCTTCCAATTACTACCTATCTAATCTTTTTCATCATTCCAGCGATATTGATGGTGATTTTGAAATATAAGGACAAAAAGAGGAAAAATCATGACAAAAGAAAATCTAACTAAGTTATTTTCATTTAAAACTCTCTATTTGGCTTTGCTAGCTTTTGTGATTCTTCATTTGGTACTGTTAGTTTTTGGCCTATCCTTTACTCCAGTTTTGTGGAATAGTTGGTTTTTTATTCTTTGTTTAACCTTCCTAATCCACCCCTGGAGAATCTTTTATAGAATAAGAGATTTTCAATGGTATCACCTTATTTTTCAAATATTTAGTGGATTGGTGACATTTTACCTTTGGTTTGCAGTATTCTTTGTTTTATCAGTTATCTCGGATCCAGCCGTCCCAATCAATATAGACTATCGCATAGAAGATAAGGAAATCATCATTGTTAAAGGTTTTGTGGTCCATAGTACCTATGAACATCATGAATTGATCAATCCCTTTATCATGAAGGCAGAAGTAAAATACAACGAAGATACATTTTAATAACTTAGAAAGCGAGCAAATCTATGTCCCGTGCCCAAGCAACTATTTTAACCAACATCTGTCTGATTGAAGACCTCGAAACCCAGCGCGTGGTGATGCAGTATCGTTCACCCGAAAACAATCGCTGGTCTGGCTATGCCTTTCCAGGAGGACATGTTGAGAATGGCGAGGCCTTTGCTGAGTCTGTCATTCGTGAGATTTATGAAGAAACAGGTCTAACCATTCAGAATCCCCAACTAGTCGGCATTAAAAACTGGCCCTTAGATACAGGTGGGCGCTACATCGTCGTTTGCTATAAAGCGACAGAGTTTACTGGAAATCTCCAATCCTCAGAAGAAGGAGAAGTATCTTGGGTACAAAAAGACCAGATTCCTAACTTGGATCTGGCCTATGATATGTTACCTTTGATGGAAATGATGGAAGCACCTGACAAGTCTGAGTTCTTCTATCGCCACCGTACAGATGATGGCTGGGAGAAAGAAATTTTTTAGTTCTTTGATTAGTTGATAGGTGTTATCCTTTAAAGGAAGGTACTGAAATATAGGTTAAGTATGACGGTGTAAGCCAACTGATTATTTCTAAAATTTTTATTATTCTTTTCTATCCATATTTTGAACAATCTCCACCTTCCATTCTGAAATCGGAGATTGTTTTATTTTATGGTATAATCTTAAGATATGAAAGGAAGTAAAAGAAAATGGCTGATAAGGTAATTGAACAATATGCAAAACAAGATAATCTTGATATTAGAGTAAACATACATAAGAAGTATTCAAAAAATAAATTAGGATTTAACAATTGGATATTTTCCAACTACCAAATCACTGATCAGGTAAAGGTCCTAGAATTAGGGTGTGGAACAGGAGAACTGTGGAAAAGTAATAGTGATTCTATTGATAAAATGAAGCAGTTGGTTGTTACAGATTTTTCTAAAGATATGGTAAAAACAACGAAGGCAGTGATTGGAAATAGAGACAATGTCAACTATGAAATAATGGATATTCAAAAGATTTCTTTTGAGAATGAAACGTTTGATATTGTTATTGCAAATATGCTTCTACATCATGTAAATGATATTCATAAAGCGCTCTCCGAGGTGAATAGAGTCTTAAAAACAGGCGGCATTTTTTACTGTGCCACATTTGGTGAAAATGGAGTTGTAGATTATTTGGCAAGTTTATTTAAAGATGAGATTAATCAAGATTTGGAAAATAAAACGTTTACTTTACAAAATGGCAAAAGCCAACTGAGTATGTATTTTGGCTCTGTCGAAACATTACTCTATGATGATGAGTTACAGGTAACTAGTATAGATGATCTAGTTAAATACATCCAATCCTTTAAAGGAATTTCAGAAATAGGTTCGTTAGAAGAAGAAATAATACGTAAAAGATTGGAAAGTGAGTTTAATAATGGTATGTTAATCATTCCTAAAGAATATGGTATGTTTATCGCTCGAAAGTAAAATTAAGGGAACGAAAGTGTAAAGATTACGTAGAAGCTTTTCGATATAAAATCAAGCGATAGTCTATAGAGCATGATACAGCTGCTTCTATATAAAAAGGTCTCAACTTTATGGATTTAAAGAAGTATCTTAGGTGCAAAAAGACCAGATTCCAAACTTGGATCTGGCCTATGATATGTTTCCCTTGATGGAAATGATGGAAGCACCTGACAAGTCTGAGCTCTTCTATCGCCACCGTACAGAGGACGGCTGGGAGAAAGAAATTTTCTAGTCTTTTACTAAATAACCTAACTGATCCAAGGCCTCCTCGATATAGTGGAGGTCTTGTTGTGTTTCTGCTTCAACAAGGTGGTAATGGATGCCGTCTGTCAATTCAGAAAGGGGTCTAAAGTCTGAATTCTCGACTTGTTCCAGAAAGTGCTGGACATCTCGGCGGCAAGTGAGTTTGAGTAGGGTTTCAATTTCGCCATAAACGGGATGATCGATTAAGATATTTTGAACACGACCGCCATTATCTACAATGGCTAGTAGTTCCTGTCCGATTTCTTCCAGTTCATGTTTCACTTTAAAGAGTTTGTGGACGTAGGGGCTGGCATCATTTTCTTTGTAGATATAACCACGATTGGTGGATAGGATAGGAGCTCCATCTGCTCGGAGAATAGCGATGTCCTGTACAATGACCTGGCGCGTAACGTGAAAGTGTTCAGCCAAGGTTTGACCATTGAGAGCTTTTGGCGCCTCTTTTAACAGTTTGAGAAGAGCTTGTTTGCGATCCTTTGTCATAGTTTTTCCTTTTAGCGACGTTTTCGAAGCACTTTATAGACAGCTAGTGCTAATGTATAGTCTACCATACTATGGACGATTGTGCCAAAACCAACTAGGACAAAGAGAACATAAAACATATTTTCAACATTTGTCCCTGAAGTAGCATAAAAGATGATACAAGCTATTACTTCAGCGATAGCATGAACAACACCCAAAACAAAGTTAAAAATCCAAGATGCCTTTGGTTTATCCAAGGTTTCAGGGAATTTCTTTAAGTACAAAGCCCCCAAAGTACCAAAAACAATGTGAGAGAAGGCACGAAGTACAATAACAGGGGGATAACCTGCCATTAGGAAGCCGAGACTAGAAGCAATAATCACAAAAGCAGCCATCAAAGGCGAAAGAAACATGGCGATAAAGATGGGGATATGACTTCCCAAGGTGTAAGAAGCCGGTGGGATAACGATTTTAAAAGGCATAATGATTGGAATCAAAATCGCTATTGCAGTGAGTAGGGCAGTCATAGTCATAAACTGCGTTTTTTTTCGTATATCCATAAGAACCTCCATTTATCTGTATATACACAAGTATAGTACAATAAATCACCAATCAAGTCAAGAAGCATTATTGATTTTTCAGGAAAATTTGGTTAAAATGTGGTAAAGAATAATAGGAACTGAGGAGAAATTGTGATGATACTTTTTGTTTACCTAATCGTGGTAAACGTGATGATGTCAAAATAGAAAAGTGAAGGGAAAATAGTCTCAGGTTGGACTCGTTTCCTAGTTTATAGTTTATTGGTCCTTTCGCTACTCTCTCTATTAGTAAGTGGCCTGGCTGTTTCACTTTTTAGCCTTCCTTTATTAGGTTTTCTTTTGATGGCAGCAATACTCGAAATTGCTTATTTCGTCAGATTGGTGATTGCATTTGGTTTGTTTTTTCTATCTCTAACCCTATACTTGGATAGCCAGAAAAGCCAGCAATCTACCCCTCTTTCGTATCATCTCCTGCGCTTTGGCTTTCACATTCTATTGATGTTTCTCATGTTTTAAATGCTAAACTCCACCTTCAGGACGAAAGTGGAGTTTTTTTTATTTCTTCAAGGTTTCGAGACGGGGAACAATTGCTACTGTTAGAACGGCAGAGATGACAAGCTCGGCAATTGAGTTTGTAGAAATAACGGTTGCCAGGAGTTTTTGGATATTGCCGTCGAAGACATTTCCAAAAAGGAAGAAGATTCCCCCAAGGACAAAGACGGTGTTGGTAAGGGAGCCGAGAGCACCAGCAAAGATGAGACCCGTTCTGCTTTTTAATAATTTATAAACCAAGTAAGGTGTCAAACCAATCAAAACGCGAGGGACAATAGCGATAATCGCGGAATAGATGTTTCCGTTCGGTACGAATGGTGAGAAGAGGTAGCTGGTTGGAAGGATGGTAATCGTATTTACCGTTAAGCTCAATAGTCCCATAAGAAAACCAAGTGTAACCCCAACCCGAGGGCCATAGATGATACTAGCAATAATGACTGGAATATGAACGATGGTCGGTTTAATCGGGAATGGGAAAAGGTTAAATAGGAGAGAACTCAAAAAGTGGATAACGAGCATAACTGCAAAAAAGATAGCAATCGGTGCAATGTTAGAGCGTTTGTTCATCGAGGGTTTCCTTTATTCTTTCTAAAATTGTATTCAGGTCAGCTAGGGCGCCTTTGCCGTGATCGCCACAGGCTAGTAGAGATTCTTTGGGAGAGATGATCTGATAACCATAGGTCTCTAATGTTCTTAGATTAGTCTGAGTTGCCGGATGGTCATACATTTTTGTGTTCATGGCTGGAGCTAAGAGTTTAGGGATGTGAATTGGTAGGGCAAGAGCCGTACTGGTAACCATGTTATCCGCAAAACCGTGCGCAAGTTTGGCAATGGTATTAGCAGTAGCTGGGGCTACAATAAAAAGGTCAGTTCTTTTGCCTAGTTCGATATGATTGACTTGATCAGGAGCTGGTTCCTGCATGACATCAAGGTGGACAGGATTTTGAGAGAGGACCTGTAGTGTCAACGGTTGGATAAACTCTCTCGCTGCCTCAGTCATTAAGACAGTGACATGATGGCCTTGTTTTTTCAAGGAACTGACTAGGTCAGCTGATTTATAGGAGGCAATGGAACCTGTCACTGCGATGAGAATATTTGCCATGGCTTTCCTTTCTATGAATCGTATGCTTGAATTTTTTCAAGAAGGAGATTTGCGATTTCTTCTTTGGTTTGAACGGTTTGGAGTTGCTCTTTCTCAACAAAGATTGCGCGATGCTGATTTGCTGAGATTTGAGTCAGGTCATTTGCAATGATCAAGTCTGCTTGGTTCTTGATAAGACTCTTTCGTGCGATCTGAATGAGATAATCCTCAGAGACATCAACCAGCAATTTAAACCCAATCAGATGAATGGCAGGATTCCATTCTTTGACCAGAGAGATGATTTTGGGTGTTTTTTTCAGGAATAAGACCTGAACCTCATCAGTTGAAGAAATCTTAGCTTGATGATTCTGCTTGCTTAAAAATTCTTCTAAATTAGAGCTAGCCTGAACCTCCTCAAGCCCAGTCATATAAACAGGAGTATAGTCAGACACAGCCATTGAGTGGATTAAGACCTGATATTCCTTAACAAGTTCTTGCATCACAACTAGAAGGTCGTTGGTATTATTAATTTCTCGAATGCTTAGGTTGGGATGAGCTTCTGGCTTAAGAGCTCGTTTTGTCGTTATCAAACAAACTTCATGCCCTGCAGCAAGCAAGGTTTCTGTGATGATTTTCCCCAAGCGACCTGTAGAATGGTTAGTAATAGAGCGGACACTATCAATAGCTTCACTGGTACCGCCCGATGTGACTAAAATTTTCATAGGACTATTGTACACAAAAATAAACAGTAAGTAAAATGAAAGCGATAAAATTTTGCTAAAACAAAGCTACACTATAGTTTATAACTATAAAGCCATATAAAATTTTTCAAAGGGGCCTAAAAATCTTGAAATTCAGGATATTTACGAACGTTTAGAGAGTTTATGGATGTTAAAAATCTTGTTTTGTGTTATAATAAATTATCAAATTAGAGGCTAGAGGAGTTTTGAATGAAAACAGATATTGAAATTGCACAGAGTATTGAGTTGAAGCCAATCGTTGATGTTGTTGAGAAACTTGGTATTTCTTATGACGATTTGGAATTGTACGGGAAGTATAAGGCTAAACTCAGCTTTGATAAAATTCGTGCAGTTGAGAGCAATCCAGTTGGTAAATTGATCTTGGTAACTGCCATTAACCCAACGCCAGCAGGTGAAGGGAAATCTACTATTACCATTGGTCTGGCAGACGCCTTGAACAAGATTGGCAAGAAAACCATGATTGCTATTCGCGAACCATCTCTTGGTCCAGTAATGGGGATTAAGGGTGGTGCAGCCGGTGGTGGTTATGCTCAAGTGTTGCCAATGGAAGACATCAACCTTCACTTTACCGGGGATATGCATGCCATTACAACTGCTAACAACGCTCTTTCTGCCTTGATTGACAACCACTTACACCAAGGAAATGAGCTGGGAATCGACCAACGTCGTATTCTTTGGAAACGTGTTGTGGACTTGAACGATCGCGCTCTTCGTCATGTGACCGTTGGACTTGGTGGCCCTCTAAACGGTATTCCACGTGAGGACGGTTTCGATATTACTGTAGCTTCAGAAATCATGGCCATTCTTTGCTTGGCGACGGATATCGAGGACTTGAAACGCCGTTTGGCTAATATCGTTATCGGCTATCGCTACGACCGTACCCCTGTTTCTGTAGGTGATTTGAAGGTTGAAGGTGCCTTGGCTTTGATCTTGAAAGATGCCATCAAACCGAACTTGGTTCAGACAATTTACGGTACACCTGCCTTTGTACACGGTGGTCCATTTGCCAACATTGCTCATGGATGTAACTCTGTTTTGGCAACAAGCACAGCCCTTCGCTTGGCTGATTATACTGTTACTGAAGCTGGTTTTGGTGCGGACCTTGGTGCTGAGAAATTCCTTGACATTAAGACACCAAACTTGCCAACATCTCCAGATGCAGTTGTCATCGTCGCAACCCTTCGTGCCCTTAAGATGAATGGTGGTGTAGCTAAGGACGCTTTGACAGAGGAAAATGTAGAAGCAGTTCGTTCAGGTTTTGCTAACTTGAAACGCCACGTTGAGAACATCCGTAAGTTCGGTATTCCAGCAGTTGTTGCGATTAATGAATTTGTCACTGATACAGAAGCTGAAATCGCAGCCTTGAAAGAACTCTGTGCCTCAATCGATGTACCAGTTGAGTTGGCTAGTGTCTGGGCTGATGGCGCAGAAGGTGGCGTAGCGCTTGCCGAAACGCTTGTCAAGACAATCTCAGAAAATCCAGCTAACTACACACGTCTTTATGACAATGACCTTTCTGTCCAAGAAAAGATTGAAAAGATTGTTACTGAAATCTATCGTGGTAGCAAAGTGAACTTTGAGAAGAAAGCTCAAACACAAATCGTTCAAATCGTTCAAAACGGATGGGACAAATTGCCAATCTGTATGGCTAAAACTCAGTACAGTTTCTCAGACAATCCAAATGCACTTGGAGCACCAGAAAACTTTGAAATTACCATTCGTGAATTGGTACCAAAATTAGGGGCAGGCTTTATTGTTGCCCTAACTGGTGATGTCATGACCATGCCAGGCCTTCCAAAACGACCAGCAGCTCTCAATATGGATGTTGAAAGTGATGGAACGGTCCTAGGCTTGTTCTAATGATATAGATTATTTTAAATGAGTTTGGAAAAGCTTTCCAAACTCATTTTCTTGTCTAGATATGAGGAGTTGTCTTCAGCTGATGAAAGGTTTGTTTTCTAGACACAATCAGTCTAGGTAAAGATATTTTCCATGATTTTTGATATAATAGAAACATTGACTTCAAGAGTAAGGAAGAGAAAATGAACGCATTATTGAATGGAATGAATGACCGTCAGGCTGAGGCAGTGCAAACGACAGAAGGCCCCTTGTTAATCATGGCAGGGGCTGGTTCTGGGAAGACTAGAGTTTTAACCCATCGTATCGCCTACTTGATTGATGAAAAGATGGTCAATCCTTGGAATATCTTGGCCATTACCTTTACCAATAAGGCGGCGCGTGAGATGAAGGAGCGCGCCTATGGCCTCAATCCAGCAACCCAGGACTGTCTGATTGCGACCTTTCACTCCATGTGTGTTCGTATCCTACGTCGCGATGCGGATCATATTGGCTACAATCGGAACTTCACTATTGTAGATCCTGGTGAGCAACGTACTCTCATGAAACGCATTCTCAAGCAATTAAACTTGGATCCTAAAAAATGGAATGAACGGACTATTTTGGGAACTATTTCCAATGCCAAGAATGACTTGATTGATGATGTGGCTTATGCTGCCCAAGCTGGCGATATGTACACACAAATCGTGGCCCAGTGTTATACGGCCTATCAGAAGGAGCTTCGTCAGTCTGAGTCCGTTGACTTTGATGATTTGATTATGCTGACCCTGCGTCTCTTTGATCAAAATCCTGATGTCTTGACCTACTATCAGCAGAAGTTCCAATATATCCACGTTGATGAGTACCAAGATACCAACCATGCCCAGTACCAATTGGTCAAACTCTTGGCTTCACGCTTTAAAAATATCTGCGTAGTCGGTGATGCTGACCAGTCTATTTACGGTTGGCGTGGGGCTGATATGCAAAATATTTTAGATTTTGAGAAAGACTATCCCAAAGCCAAGGTTGTTTTGTTAGAAGAAAACTACCGTTCAACCAAAACCATTCTCCAAGCCGCCAATGACGTCATCAAAAACAATAAAAATCGTCGTCCTAAGAATCTCTGGACCCAGAATGCTGATGGGGAGCAGATAATTTACTATCGTGCTAACGACGAACAAGATGAGGCTGTTTTTGTAGCCAAAACCATCGATGAACTTGGTCGCAGTCAAAACTTCCTTCACAAAGACTTTGCAGTGCTTTACCGTACTAATGCTCAATCTCGTACTATTGAGGAGGCCTTGCTCAAGTCCAATATTCCTTATACTATGGTTGGAGGGACTAAGTTCTACAGCCGTAAGGAAATCCGTGATATTATCGCCTACCTTAATCTTATTGCTAATTTAAGTGACAATATCAGTTTTGAGCGCATTATCAACGAGCCTAAACGCGGAATTGGCCCAGGAACCGTTGAGATAATTCGCGACTTTGCGAATATGCAAGACATGTCTATGCTGGATGCTTCAGCCAATATCATGTTGTCAGGTATCAAAGGAAAGGTAGCCCAGTCAATTTGGGATTTTGCCAATATGATTCTGAATTTGCGGGAGCAATTGGATCAATTAACCATAACCGAGCTGGTTGAGGCTGTTCTAGAAAAAACTGGTTATATCGATATTCTCAATGCCCAAGCGACCTTAGAAAGCAAGGCAAGGGTTGAAAATATCGAAGAGTTCCTATCTGTTACCAAGAACTTTGATGACAATCCTGATAGTCAAGAAGAGGAAACAGGTTTAGATAAACTCAGTCGTTTCTTGAATGACTTGGCTTTGATTGCAGACACAGATTCAGGCAGTCAGGAGACATCAGAAGTGACCTTAATGACCTTGCACGCAGCTAAGGGACTTGAGTTCCCAGTTGTCTTTATCATTGGGATGGAGGAAAATGTCTTTCCACTTAGCCGTGCAGCTGAGGATCCTGATGAACTGGAAGAAGAACGCCGTTTAGCCTATGTAGGAATTACGCGTGCGGAGAAAATTCTCTATCTGACCAATGCCAACTCACGCTTGCTTTTTGGTCGTACTAGCTACAATCGTCCAACTCGTTTTATCAATGAAATCAGTTCGGATTTGCTTGAGTATCAAGGTTTGGCCCGTCCAGTGAATACTAGCTTTAAAGCCTCTTATAGCAGTGGTGGGATTGCTTTCGGTCAAGGTATGAGTTTGGCTCAAGCGCTTCAAGAACGGAAACGCAAGGCTGCACCAAGCTCTATCCAGTCAAGTGGTCTTCCGTTTGGACAGTTTACATCCGGAAATAAAAAAGATTCGACTGATACAAGTTGGTCTATTGGGGATATTGCTCTCCACAAGAAGTGGGGAGAGGGAACTGTTCTGGAAGTCTCTGGTAGCGGTGATACTCAGGAGTTGAAAATCAATTTCCCAGAAGTGGGTCTGAAAAAACTCCTAGCCAGCGTTGCCCCAATTGAGAAAAAAATCTAATTTTTCATCCTCCTCACGAATAATAAAGTGAGGAGGATTTTTATGTACAGTATTTCATTCCAAGAAGATTCACTCTTGCCTAGAGAAAGACTAGTTAAAGAGGGAGTAGAGGCTCTAAGCAATCAAGAGTTGTTAGCTATTCTGCTCAGAACAGGAACGCGTCAGGCCAATGTTTTTGAAATCGCTCAGAAAGTCTTGAATAGTTTGACCGGTCTAACTGATCTGAAAAAAAATGACCCTGCAGGAATTGCAGAGTTTGTCTGGTATTGGACGGATTAAAGCCATTGAACTACAAGCGGTGATTGAACTGGGACATCGTATTCACAAACATGAAACCCTTGAGATGGAAAGTATTCTCAGCAGTCAAAAGCTAGCCAAGAAAATGCAACAGGAACTTGGCGATAAAAAACAAGAGCACCTAGTGGCGCTCTATCTCAATACTCAAAATCAAATCATTCATCAGCAAACTATTTTTATCGGATCCGCGACACGCAGCATTGCTGAACCACGGGAAATCCTTCACTATGCTTTGAAGCATATGGCTACTTCAGTGATTCTCGTTCACAATCATCCATCCGGTGCTGTATCTCCTAGTCGAAATGATGATCATGTCACTAAACTAGTCAAGGAAGCCTGTGAACTGATGGGAATTGTGTTTCTGGATCATCTAATTGTCTCTCACTCGGATTACTTTAGTTACCGTGAAAAGACGGATTTGATTTAGAGTTCGTTAACAACATAGTCAAATAGCGTTTTATCTTTGGGGCGGTTTTCAAAGAGAAATTCAGGATGCCATTGAACACCAAGATAAGGAAAGCCGTCCGTAGTTGTCACAGCCTCAATGATTCCATCTTTAGGATCATGTGCTACAACCTTAAGATTTGAAGCTAGATCTTTAATACTCTGGTGGTGGAAGGAGTTGATATGAGAGATTTCTCCATAGATTTCTCGGAGAATGGTATCAGGTTCCGTTACGAGGCGTTGAGTCGTGTATTCGGCTGAACAGTCCTGCCAATGATCCTCGATATCTTGGTGTAGCGTGCCTCCCATGGCGACATTGAAAAGTTGAGTACCCCGACAAACAGAGAAAATTGGTTTCTTTTGCTTAATCGCTTCTTTGATAAGTGCTAGTTCAAAAATATCTCTTTGAAGGTGGTAGTCATCACTATCAATAGCCTTTGGTTCACCATAGTATTTTGGATCAACATTTTGCCCACCCGTTAGGATGAGCTTATCAATGATACTGATGTAATAGGCAGCCATTTCTTGATCACCAATCGGTAGGATGATTGGAATTCCGCCAGCGTCCTTGACTCCTTCAACAAAGCCTTTTGCTGCATAGCTCATCATGATGTCATCATCCGGATGAGCTTTTTCATTTCCTGTAATCCCAATAACTGGTTTTTTCATAAATGCTTTCGCTTTCTAATCCTCTTTCCGCATAAAATAGAGGAGGGTTTGGAGTTCGCTTGTCAAATCGACATACTGAACGACCACATCTTTTGGGAGGTGAAGGTGAACAGGGGAAAAACTGAGAATACCTTTTATACCTGCATCAACCAAAAGATTGGCAACTTCTTGTGATTTAACACTTGGAACTGTTAGGATAGCAGTTTTGACATCTGCTTCTTTGATCTTTTCTTTAATCTGTGAGATACCATAGATTGGAATTCCATCAGGTGTCTGGCTCCCAACTTCTGGATGATCATCTAGGTCAAAGGCCATGATAATTTTCATCTTGTTACGCTCGTGGAAGCGGTAGTGGAGAAGGGCATGGCCCATATTTCCAATCCCAACCAACATAACATTTGTAATTGAGTTATCATTTAGGAGATCAGCAAAAAAATTCATCAATTTTTTGACATCATAACCAAAACCACGACGACCTAGCTCGCCAAAATAGGAAAAATCACGTCGAACGGTCGCAGAGTCGATGCCGATAGCCTCTGCAATTTGTTTGGAGTTGGCACGTTCGATTTTTTCTGCGTGAAATCTCTTGAAAATTCGATAGTAAAGAGAGAGTCTTTTTGCTGTTGCTTTTGGAATAGCAGACTGTTTATCTTTCACAAAATCACAACCTTTCTATTCTTCTATTTTATAGAAACATTGTGAAAAAATCAACAAAAACAAGAAAAAACTAAGAAATTTCTTAGTTTTTATCTGAAAAATGAGCTTGTGATAGAAAACGGTAGAGATCGCCAACCAATCCTTGATAAATCACCTTATCATTAAGCGTTAAGGAGCTGATTAGGAGAGTATCAGGTAGGGTCACACAGCCTGATAGAGATAACATGAGCTCTTCGTAATCCTTGTATTCAAGTGTACGTTCTACGTGATAGTTATCTTGATAGGTAAGTCGATACATAGTCAATTATCTTTCTTCTTTAGTGAAGATACCGCGTTCTACTAAACTGTCCATGAGGAAGTAGAATTTTTCCTGATGAATGTGGTGGTCTTCTGATTTAAAGATATTAACCAAACGAAGGCCAGACTTGTCAGTAATGTTGAGTTTAGCACCTGTAAGGTCTTTGTTGATGATGATTTTTAGCTTGAAACCTTCACCACTGTTGGGTACTTTTTCAAGTAGACGAGTCAGTTCGTAGTTTCCAACTTTTGTTTCAAAGAAAGTATTATCTTTCAGTGTAAACTTTTTGACAGTTGGGCTAAGTGTGTAGTCGTAGCGGCAGTTTTGTAGTTTAATGGTTTTTTCGAATGCCATTAGATTAATCTCCAATAATATTTTTTAAGGTTTGTGCGAGTTGTTTCAATTCTTCCTCAGTGTTAAGAGGAGAGAGACTGATACGGACAGATTCTTTCAAACGATGTGAATTTGGTCCATAAAATGCTTCAAGCACATGACTGGTTTGCACAATACCAGCAGTACAAGCTGAACCGGTAGAAATTGAAATTCCTTCAAGGTCTAACCGTAGCAAGAGCAAATCATTTTTTTGACCAGGAAAGCCAATGTTGACAACATAAGGTAGTTGGTGATTGCTTTCATTGAGATAGTAGTCGAGACCTGCAATTTCTTCTAAAAAAGTAGATTTAAGTGCGCTTAGTTTTTGGTAATGCTCAACTTGGTCATTTAAATCCTCTTTGAGAGCAGCGACCATGCCTACAATGGCAGCGAGATTTTCTGTTCCAGCCCGTTTTTTTTGTTCTTGGTCCCCACCGTGAAGATAGGAATCAAAGTCTCCAGTAGATGCGTAAAGAAAGCCCACTCCTTTTGGTCCATGGAATTTGTGGGCAGAAGCGCTGAGGAAATCAATTCCTAATTCCTCGGGATGGATAGGAATTTTTCCGATAGCTTGAACAGCATCTACATGATAAGCAGCAGGATGATCTTTTAAAATAAGTCCAATCTCAGCGATAGGTAAGAGGCTACCTGTTTCATTATTAGCATACATGGTGGAAACGAGGATGGTATCGTCACGTAAAGCTTCTTGAATTTGCTGGGCAGTTATTTCTTGATTTACTGGTTGGATGATAGTTGCTTCAAAACCAAAATGTTGCACCAGATAATCGATAGTCTCAAGTACAGAATGGTGTTCAATAGCTGTTGTGATGATATGTTTTCCACGATTTTGATGACGGAGACAATAGCCGATAATGGCTGTATTGTTACTTTCTGTACCGCCAGACGTGAAAAAGATATGTTGAGGTTTGGTTCCTAGTAAGAGGGCTAAGTCTTGACGAGCCTCTCGTAAGAGTTTACCAGCTTGTCGACCATGGCCATGAATACTAGAAGGATTACCATGAGTTTCTTGCATGACCTTGGTCATTTCTGCAATAGCTACTGCTGACATAGGAGTCGTAGCAGCATTGTCCAAATAAATCAAAGAATCACCTTATTTCTTTTTGTTGTAAGCAAAGAGTGGGCTGACTGGTTTTCTTTCATGGATGCGGACGATAGCATCTCCGATTAATTCGCTAGCAGTAATGTAACATACATTTTCTGGAGTTCTTTCTTTGGTTGCTACTGAGTCTGTCACAAGGATTTCTTTGATGTTTGTAGCGTCAAGAAGGTCTGCTGCCCCTTCAACAAATAAACCGTGACTGGATACTGCATAAATCTCAGTTGCACCTTCACGTTCAACGATTTTGGCTGCTTCAGAGAAGGTACGACCAGTATTTAGGATATCGTCAATCAAGATAGCCTTTTTGCCTTCAACATCCCCAATGATATAGCCTTCGTTACGATCAGAATCGTCTTGGGCGTAGTCAATGATAGCGATTGGAGCATCAAGGTATTCAGCCAAACTACGAGCACGTTTAACACCAGAGTTCTTTGGACTAACAACAACAACATCAGAGCCAAGAAGACCTTTATCACAGTAGTGCTTAGCAAATAGAGGAACAGTATAAAGATTGTCTACAGGAATGTCAAAGAAACCTTGGACCTGAACAGCGTGGAGGTCAAGCGTTAGAACACGGCTTACACCAGCTTTGACAAGCATATTGGCAACCAGTTTTGCAGTGAGGGGTTCGCGAGAAGAAGCGATACGATCCTGACGCGCATAACCAAAGTAAGGAAGGACAACGTTGATACTATGAGCACTTGCACGTACACAAGCGTCAACCATGATCAACAACTCCATCAAGTGGTTGCTAACAGGGTAGCTGGTTGACTGGATGATGTAGACATCGTAACCACGGACACTTTCTTCGATGTTGACCTGGATTTCGCCGTCAGAAAATTGTCGAGAGGATAATTTCCCGAGAGGTACACCAACTGTATCCGCAATCTTTTGAGCGATTTCATGGTTAGAGTTTAGGGTGAAAAGTTTCATGTTGTTTCTATCTGACATTATAGACCGTCCTCTGTAAACTTTGTGAATCTTCTTTGAGAAAGTTTTGTTTTTCAAAGCCAGATTCTTTTATTTTTATCTTTTCTATTTTACCAAAAAAAGGAGATTATTTCAGCTTTTTTTAATGCTTTTAATAAAACGAATTAATTTTGATGGAGCTTTCTGATAAGTTATCTGATTTTCATCTAAAAATTTCTGAAAATCGGTTTTTCCTTTTTCATGGTCAGTGACTTCAAGCTCCAGTTCATAGTCCGTCTGGTCAAAGTATTGACTTTTATCTAAGGCCATTAAGCCAATTTCAGTTTTCGTTTCATAACGTAGAGTTGAAAGACAGCCTAGAACAAGCCAGTCATGGCCTTCGATGCCAATCTTAGCGAGCTTCTCTAGAACGAGCCCTTGAGGTAGTTTTTGTTTTTCTAGGTATGATTCAGCTTCTGGAAGAGTTAGTTTCTGGTTGTATTCCATATTTCCTACAGTTTGAGGCACTTTCAAGGTCAACTCCGCCCAATCTGAAAAGGTGCGAATGCGCATGGCAACCTTCTTTTCACGCAATTGGAAATCAGGTGTGTCAATGTAGTAGTTCTTCTGAAGGACGGGTTGGATATGGGAAAACTGTTTTTTTAGATGATCATATTCCTCTTTTTTCAGAAGTGTTTTCAATTCTATTTCTAAATGTTTCATTTTTTCAACCTTTTCTATATCTTTGAAAGCGATTTATGGTATAATGGACAATGTATTTATTGTATACGAATGTACTGAAAAAATCAAAGATTTTCGACAGAGCAATCAAACATTACAAGGGAGAAAGTATGACCATAGAATGGGAAGAATTTTTAGATCCTTACATTCAGGCTGTTGGTGAATTGAAGATTAAACTTCGAGGAATTCGCAAACAGTATCGTAAGCAAAACAAGCATTCTCCGATTGAGTTTGTAACGGGTCGTGTCAAACCGATTGAAAGTATCAAAGAAAAGATGGCTCGTCGAGGAATTACTTATGCAACTTTAGAAAATGACTTGCAAGATATTGCTGGTTTACGTGTCATGGTCCAGTTTGTTGATGACGTCAAAGAGGTAGTTGAGATTCTACGTAAACGCCAAGATATGAGAGTCGTTCAGGAACGAGACTATATCACTCATCGTAAGGCTTCGGGCTATCGTTCTTATCACGTGGTTGTTGAGTACACGGTTGATACGATCAACGGGGTTAAGACGATTTTGGCGGAAATTCAAATACGGACGTTAGCCATGAATTTCTGGGCTACGATTGAACACTCGCTCAATTATAAATATCAGGGCGATTTTCCAGAAGAAATCAGGAAAAGACTGGAAATCACGGCCAAAATAGCCTATCAACTGGATGAAGAAATGGGTAAGATTCGTGATGATATCCAGGAAGCGCAGGCTCTCTTTGATCCATTGAGCAGAAAATTAAACGATGGTGTAGGAAATAGTGACGATACAGATGAAGAATACAGGTAAACGAGTTGACCTCATAGCAAATAGAAAGCCACAAAGTCAGAAGGTCTTGCATGAACTGAGGGAAAAACTAAAAAAACAACATTTTATACTGAACGATACCAATCCCGACATCGTTATTTCTATTGGTGGCGACGGGATGCTTTTGTCTGCCTTTCACAAGTATGAGAATCAGTTAGACAAGGTTCGATTTGTAGGTGTTCATACAGGGCATTTGGGATTTTACACAGATTATCGTGATTTTGAGCTGGATCAATTGGTGACCAATCTCCTACTCGATACTGGTGCCAAAGTTTCTTATCCAGTCTTGAATGTTAAGGTAACGCTTGAAAATGGAGAAGTGAAAATCTTCCGAGCCTTAAATGAAGCGAGCATCCGTCGATCAGATCGCACCATGGTTGCGGATATCATCATTAACCACGTTCCGTTCGAGCGATTTCGTGGAGATGGAGTGACTGTTTCAACGCCAACGGGAAGTACTGCCTACAACAAGTCCTTGGGTGGAGCTGTCTTGCATCCGACCATTGAAGCCTTGCAGTTGGCGGAAATAGCAAGTCTTAACAACCGAGTCTATCGCACTTTGGGATCATCAATCATTATTCCCAAAAAAGATAAGATTGAACTTTTGCCGACACGCAATGATTACCATACGATATCAGTCGATAACAGCGTCTATTCATTCCGTAATATCGAACGGATTGAGTATCAAATCGACCATCACAAGATTCACTTCGTAGCGACTCCAAGTCACACTAGTTTCTGGAATCGTGTCAAAGATGCCTTCATCGGCGAGGTGGATGAATGAGGTTCGAATTTACCGCAGATGAGCACGTCAAAGTCAAAACTTTCCTCAAGAAACATGAGGTTTCCAAGGGACTTTTGGCTAAGATTAAGTTTCGAGGCGGGGCTATTCTGGTCAATGGCCAAACTCAAAATGCGACTTATCTCTTAGATATTGGAGACAAGATAACTATTGACATTCCAGCAGAGGAAGGCTTTGAAACGTTGGAAGCAATTGAGCGTCCACTGGATATTCTCTACGAGGATGACCATTTTCTGGTTTTGAATAAGCCTTATGGAGTAGCTTCCATCCCAAGTGTCAATCATTCCAATACCATTGCTAATTTTATCAAGGGCTACTATGTCAAGCGAAACTATGAAAACCAGCAAGTTCACATCGTGACTAGGCTTGATAGAGATACATCTGGTTTGATGCTCTTTGCCAAGCACGGCTACGCTCATGCACGTTTAGACAA
>NZ_KQ970235.1:810359-820577 GCF_001579025.1 Streptococcus oralis | reverse complement strand
GCCCCGATTGCGCGTGATGAAGATTCCATTATCACGAGACGGGTTGCCAAAGGTGGGAAATACGCCCATACGTCTTACAAAGTTGTAGCGTCTTATAGAAATATTCACCTAGTCGATATTCGCCTGCATACTGGGCGAACTCATCAGATACGAGTGCATTTTTCTCATATCGGTTTTCCTTTGTTGGGAGACGATCTCTATGGAGGCAGCCTAGACGATGGGATTCAGCGCCAGGCTCTGCATTGTCATTATTTATCTTTTTATCATCCCTTTCTAGAGCAAGATTTGCAGCTAGAAAGCCCCTTACCGGATGATTTCAGCAATCTTATTACTCAGTTATCAACTAATACTCTTTAAAAATTGTTTGGAGTATAATTTATTTTCTTAAAGGAGAAAACTCATGGAAGTTTTTGAAAGTCTCAAAGCCAACCTGGTTGGCAAAAATGCTCGTATCGTTCTCCCTGAAGGGGAAGAGCCACGTATTCTCCAAGCGACAAAACGCTTGGTAAAAGAAACAGAAGTAATTCCTGTTTTGCTTGGAAATCCTGAAAAAATTAAAATTTATCTTGAAATTGAAGGAATCATGGATGGTTATGAAG
Source organism: Streptococcus oralis (assembly GCF_001579025.1). GTDB lineage: Bacteria > Bacillota > Bacilli > Lactobacillales > Streptococcaceae > Streptococcus > Streptococcus oralis_X. The sequence continues at coordinate 819,978 of NZ_KQ970235.1, read as the reverse complement.
TCATTGACCCTCAACACTATCCTCGATTTGAAGAAATGGTTGCTGCTTTAGTAGAGCGTCGTAAGGGCAAAATGACTGAAGAAGAAGCGCGCAAAGTTTTGGTTGAAGATGTCAACTACTTTGGTGTGATGCTAGTCTACTTGGGCTTGGTTGACGGTATGGTATCTGGTGCGATTCACTCAACTGCCTCAACAGTTCGCCCAGCCCTACAAATCATCAAAACTCGTCCAAACGTAACTCGTACTTCAGGTGCCTTCCTTATGGTACGTGGTACAGAACGTTACCTATTTGGAGACTGTGCCATTAACATCAATCCAGATGCAGAAGCCTTGGCTGAAATCGCGATCAATTCAGCAATCACAGCTAAGATGTTTGGTATTGAACCTAAAATTGCCATGCTAAGCTATTCTACTAAAGGTTCAGGTTTTGGTGAAAGTGTTGATAAGGTAGTGGAAGCTACAAAAATTGCTCACGACTTGCGCCCTGACCTTGAGATTGATGGTGAATTGCAATTTGACGCTGCCTTTGTTCCTGAAACTGCAGCTCTTAAAGCTCCAGGAAGTAATGTAGCTGGTCAAGCAAATGTCTTTATCTTCCCAGGTATCGAAGCCGGAAATATCGGTTACAAGATGGCTGAGCGCCTTGGTGGTTTTGCGGCTGTAGGACCTGTTTTGCAAGGTTTGAACAAACCAGTTAACGACCTTTCTCGTGGATGTAATGCAGATGATGTGTACAAGTTGACCCTTATCACAGCAGCTCAAGCAGTTCATCAATAAGATTTAGTCCTCTTTCCCATGGGAAGAGGCTTTTTAGTACTGAGAAAAGGACAGTTAGAAGCTTCTATGTTATACTAGATATATGTTAGATTTGAAAGAATACGGTATCGTCATGTGGCCAGAGGAGAAGATCATTTCTTTTCGTGAGAAACTCCTCAATTGGTATGATGAAAACAAGCGAGATTTACCTTGGAGGAGAAGTAAAAATCCTTATCACATCTGGGTATCTGAAATCATGCTCCAGCAGACCAGGGTGGATACAGTTATTCCATACTACGAGCGATTCTTGGACTGGTTTCCAACTGTTGAAAGTCTGGCGAATGCGCCTGAAGAGCGTCTGTTGAAGGCTTGGGAGGGATTGGGCTATTATTCTCGAGTGCGCAATATGCAGACTGCAGCCCAGCAGATTATGGCTGATTTTGGTGGTCAATTTCCAAACACCTATGAAGGAATATCTTGCCTGAAAGGGATTGGCCCTTATACTGCGGGAGCTATTTCCAGTATCGCTTTTAATTTGCCTGAGCCAGCGGTCGATGGCAATGTCATGCGAGTTTTGGCACGCTTGTTTGAGGTTAATCATGATATCGGAGTTCCCAGCAATCGAAAGATTTTCCAAGCTATGATGGAAATCTTGATTGACCCGAAACGACCAGGTGACTTTAACCAAGCTCTGATGGATTTAGGTTCTGACATAGAGGCACCAGTTAACCCTCGACCAGAAGAAAGTCCTGTTAAGGATTTTAGCGCAGCCTATCAGAATGGAACTATGGATGTATATCCGATTAAGGAACCCAATAAAAAGCCTCTCCCAATTTATCTCAAGGCTTTGGTTGTACGCAATGACCATGGTCAATATCTACTTAAGAAAAATGAAAGCGAGAAACTGCTAGCCGGTTTTTGGCATTTCCCCTTGATCGAAGTTGATGATTTCTCAAGTGATGACGATCAGCTAGATCTCTTTTCACAAGTCAAAGAGGAAAGCAGAGTATTTGGGCCAAGTCCTCAAGAAAACTTTGAGCAAGATTATGATTTAGAAGTGAATTGGTCCCAGCAAGTATTTGATCAGGTCAAGCATGTATTTAGTCATCGGAAATGGCATATTCAAATCCTAGCTGGTCAAGTAGCGGAAACAAAACAGTTTTCGGACAGAGAAATTCGCTGGGTTTCTCCTCAGGAGTTTTCTGATTATCCACTTGCGAAGCCTCAACAAAAAATTTGGCAGGCTTATAAAACAGTTCTTGAAGATGAAGGCTTACAGTAGCCATTTGTGCCTTCTTTGCATTTTTTTGTTATAATAGATAGAGAAAAGGTGATAAAATGAAAAAAATATTAATTGTAGATGATGAGAAACCAATCTCAGATATTATTAAGTTTAATATGGCCAAGGAAGGTTATGAAGTCGTTACAGCCTTCAATGGTCGTGAGGCAATCGAGCTATTTGAAGCTGAGCAACCAGATATTATTATCCTCGACTTGATGCTACCTGAAATTGATGGTTTAGAAGTTGCTAAAGCTATTCGTAAGACTAGTAGTGTGCCGATTATCATGCTATCAGCTAAGGATAGCGAGTTTGACAAGGTTATTGGTTTGGAGTTAGGTGCAGACGATTATGTTACAAAACCTTTCTCAAACCGTGAGTTGCAGGCTCGTGTCAAGGCCCTGCTTCGTCGTACAGACCTAGTTTCTGTGGATAGCCAAGAGTCTGATGAGAAGAAGGCGCAACCGTTACAAATCGGTGATTTGGAAATCGTTCCAGATGCTTACGTGGCTAAGAAATATGGTGAGGAATTAGATTTGACCCACCGTGAGTTTGAACTCTTGTATCACTTGGCATCTCATATTGGTCAAGTGATTACGCGTGAACACTTGCTTGAGACTGTATGGGGTTATGACTATTTTGGTGATGTTCGTACTGTGGATGTGACCATTAGACGCTTGCGTGAGAAAATAGAAGACACTCCAAGTCGTCCAGAGTACATTCTCACACGTCGTGGTGTTGGATACTATATGAGAAATAATGATTGAAGATATTAGACAAACTATTCTGACCAGCGATTTTATCTTTATCCTGATTTTACTTGGCTTTATCCTGGTGGTGACCTTGCTGTTACTGGAAAATCGTCGGGATAATATCCGTCTAAAGGAGATAAATCAAAAGGTTAAGGACTTGATTGCAGGTGATTATTCTCAAGTTTTGGACTTGCAAGGAAGTACAGAAATCACCAATATCACCAATAATCTGAACGATTTGTCAGAAGTTATTCGCTTGACCCAAGAAAATCTGGAACAAGAGAGTAAACGATTGAACAGTATTCTTTCTTACATGACAGATGGCGTTCTTGCGACCAATCGCCGTGGCCAGATTACCATGATCAATGATATGGCCAAGAAACAGCTCGGTGTGCAGAAAGAAGATGTTCTGAATAAAAGCATCCTCGAATTGCTTAAGATAGAAGATGAGTATGAGCTGCGTGACCTGATTACACAGATTCCTGAGTTGACGATTGACTCCCAGGATGTGAATGGTGAATATCTAAGCCTTCGTGTACGTTTTGCTCTGGTTCGCCGTGAGTCAGGTTTCATCTCTGGTTTGGTTGCCGTTTTACATGATACGACCGAACAGGAGAAGGAAGAGCGTGAGCGAAGACTCTTTGTTTCGAACGTGAGTCACGAGTTGCGAACTCCTTTGACCAGTGTTAAATCTTATCTTGAAGCCTTGGATGAGGGAGCTCTGTATGATCCTGTTGCTCCTGATTTTATCAAGGTTTCACTCGATGAAACCAACCGTATGATGCGGATGGTGACAGATCTCTTGCATCTCTCTCGTATTGATAATACGACAAGTCAGCTAGATGTGGAATTGATTAATTTTACAGCATTCATCACTTTTATTCTCAACCGCTTTGATAAGATGAGAAGTCAAGATGACGAGAAAAAATATGAACTTGTCAGAGATTACCCTATTAATTCAGTTTGGATCGAGATTGATACCGATAAGATGACTCAGGTGATTGATAATATTCTTAACAATGCCATCAAGTACTCACCAGATGGTGGGAAAATCACTGTCAGCATGAAAACCACTGATGACCAGATGATTTTATCTATCAAAGACCAAGGTCTAGGTATTCCAAAGCAAGATTTGCCAAAGATTTTTGACCGTTTCTACCGTGTGGATCGTGCAAGAAGCCGGGCTCAAGGTGGAACTGGTCTAGGTCTGGCCATCGCAAAAGAAATCATCAAACAACACAATGGCTTTATTTGGGCAAAAAGTGAATACGGTAAGGGATCGACCTTTACCATTGTGCTCCCTTATGATAAGGATGCCGTAAAAGAAGAAATATGGGAGGACGAAATAGAAGACTAGAATGAGTGAAAAAGGCTTTAAATACAGTATTTTAGCATCAGGTTCCAGTGGAAATTCCTTTTATCTGGAAACCCCAAAAAAGAAAATCCTAATAGATGCGGGCTTGTCTGGTAAGAAAATTTCAAGTCTGCTAGCTGAAATCAATCGCAAACCTGAAGATCTGGATGCGATTCTGATTACGCATGAGCATTCAGACCATATCCACGGAGTCGGTGTCTTGGCTCGCAAATATGGCATGGATCTTTACGCCAATGAAAAGACTTGGCGGGCTATGGAAAATAGTAAGTATCTCGGCAAGGTTGATTCTTCACAAAAGCATATCTTTGAAATGGGCAAAACCAAAACCTTTGACGATATCGACATTGAGAGTTTTGGTGTTAGCCATGATGCGGCAGCGCCACAGTTTTACCGCTTTATGAAAGACGACAAGAGCTTCGTCATGTTGACCGATACAGGTTATGTTAGTGACCGTATGGCTGGAATAGTCGAAAATGCTGACGGTTACCTCATCGAGTCCAACCACGATGTAGAGATTTTGCGAGCAGGATCTTACGCTTGGCGTCTCAAACAGCGAATTCTATCGGATCTCGGTCACCTTTCCAACGAAGACGGTGCTGAGGCCATGATTCGTACAATGGGAAATCGGACTAAGAAAATCTATCTTGGGCATTTATCCAAAGAGAACAATATCAAGGAGCTGGCTCATATGACTATGGTCAACCAGCTAGCCCAAGCGGATCTGGGAGTCGGAGTAGACTTTAAAGTTTATGATACCTCACCAGATACTGCAACACCATTGACAGATATATAAAAAAGAAGGCGGGTGCCTTCTTTTGTTTTGTATTTTATTAGGGATTTAGTGTGGTATAATGATTAAAAAAACTAAAGGAGTAGCAGTGTGAAGAGAAAATGGTTATTAAAGGATTACTATGACACAACGATTATAATACTTGCATTGATATCCGTTGTCCTTGTCTTGCTTGGATTTGCTGAGATGATTGATTTGGATAGTCCACCCTACAGTATTATTGACTTGCTACTTTGGTTTGTTTTTGTGGTAGATTATGGTTGGCGCTTCTTTTCAAGTAAAGAAAAATGGAGATTTGTACTTGAAAATATCTTCGACTTGCTAGCTATCCTTCCTTTGAATGCTATTTTTACAGTATTTCGATTAGGGCGAATCTTCCGCCTAACAAGGCTGACAAAATTACTGAAACTAACTCGTCTTTTAAGAGTCGTTGGATTGACTGGCAAGTTGGAAAAGAAGGTTGGAAAACTCTTACGAACAAATGGCTTACTTTATATTTTCTATCTCAATTCCTTTATTGTACTGGTAGGTAGTTCAATTTTATCTGTTGTTGAAGAAAAATCATTCTCAGATAGTCTTTGGTGGGCGCTTGTGACTGTAACGACTGTTGGTTATGGAGATATTGTTCCTGCGTCGATTTTTGGGAAGTGGTTAGCTGTTTTACTAATGCTTGTTGGTATTGGCACAATAGGGATGTTAACGAGTGCCTTGACAAACTTTTTTGTAAAGGATAATTCAGATGATCAGATAAAGTTTGATAAACTCCAAGACGAATTAATAACTCAAAGATTATTACTAGAGAAACAATCTGAGAAGATAGAAGAACTGCATAGAATGATACAAGACTTGCTTGAAAAAAAGTAATTTAGACTATACAAAAACCACTCGATGAGTGGTTTTTTTACAATCCAGCAAATTCCTTGATTTCTTGTGCTGACATGGAAGAGTCGCAACGGACATTGATTTGGCCATCTGTGATGTGAACAAAGCCTGGTACGGTTGGAATTCCATAACGTGAGCGGAATTCTTGCAATTCATTGAGTTGACTTGCTTCTTCACTGTTGATGAAGTAGATGTGAGCTTTAGTTTCAGCTACGACACCTGCCAAGGTACCAGCAAATTTACGGCAGTAAGGGCAAGTTTTGCGACCGATAAAGAAGGTTGCAGTTTCTTTCTTATCAAGAGCTTCTTGCGCACGCGCAACTGTAGTGACTTCAAGGTCTTTAATGTTTTCTAAAAATTGTTCCATGAGATTACCTCGCTTTCATTGATAAGTCTAGTATGCCATAAAGTTTCTAAAAATGCTCAGATTTGATACGAAAAAAGATGAGATTGGTTGGTCTCATCTTTTATAATTTCTTATTTTACAAACGCATTGATTTCTGCTTCGATGTTGGCAATCTTAGCTTGTGAATCTTCATTGCTTTCACCCACAACAGCAATGTAGAATTTGATTTTTGGTTCTGTACCTGAAGGGCGAACTGCAATCCATGAACCGTCAGCAAGTGTGTATTTCAAAACATCACTTGGAGGAGTTGTCAAGTTTGTAACAGTACCATCAGCAGCAGTAGCAGTTTGAGCCTTGAAGTCTTCTACGACAGTGATAGCTGTTGTGTTCCATTCTTTTGGAGCATTGTTACGGAACTTAGCCATAATCGATTTGATTTGTTCAGCACCATCAACACCAGAAAGGGTAACAGAGATAGTCTTTTCAGCGTAGTAGCCGTATTCTTTGTAGATTTCTTCGATACCGTCAGCAAGTGTCAAACCACGTGAACGGTAGTAGGCAGCAAGTTCAGCAACGACAAGAACAGCTTGAATAGCATCTTTATCACGTACGAATGGTTTAATCAAGTAACCGAAGCTTTCTTCAAATCCCATCATGTAAGTGTGATTGTGTTTTTCTTCAAATTCTTGGATTTTTTCAGCGATAAATTTGAAACCTGTCAAAACGTTGAACATGGTTGCGCCGTAGCTTTCAGCAATCTTCGTTACCAAGTCAGTTGATACGATGGATTTGCAGAGGGCTGCATTTTCAGGAAGAGTTCCAGCATTTTTGTGGGCTTCCAAGATGTATTTAGCCATGATAGCGCCGATTTGGTTACCTGAAAGGTTGAGGTAGCTACCATCTTTTTGAAGAACTTCAACACCAACACGGTCAGCGTCAGGGTCAGTTGCAACAAGCACATCTGCACCAACTTGACGACCAAGTTCTTCAGCAAGGGCAAAGGCTGCTTGGCTTTCTGGGTTTGGAGATTTTACAGTAGAGAAATCAGGGTCTGCAGTTGCTTGTGCTTCAACAACTTGAACAGAGTCAAATCCTGCTTGAGCAAGAGCACGACGAGCCAACATTTCACCCGTTCCATGAAGTGGTGTGTAGACAATCTTCATGTCTTTACCGAATTCTTCAATCAATGTTGGGTTGATGTTTACGTCTTTAACTTCTTTAAGGTATTCTGCATCAACAGCTTCGCCGATAACTTCAATCAAGCCAGAAGCTTTTTCAGCTTCGACATCAGCAACTTCCACAGCGAATGGATTTTCGATAGCACGAATATAAGTAGTCAAAGCGTCTGCATCGTGTGGAGGCATTTGTCCACCGTCTTCTCCGTAAACCTTGTAACCGTTAAATGGAGCAGGGTTGTGACTGGCAGTAATCATGATACCTGCGAAACAGTTGAGGTGACGAACTGCAAATGAGAGTTCTGGAGTTGGACGGAGGCTTTCAAATACGTAAGATTTGATACCATGTTTTGCAAGAACTGCCGCAGATTCAAAGGCAAACTCAGGTGAGAAGTGACGGCTATCATAGGCAATCGCCACACCACGTTCTTTTTCGTTTCCACCTTTTGACTCAATCAAACGAGCCAAACCTTCGGTAGCTTGACGAACAACGTAGATGTTGATGCGGTTTGTACCAGCACCGATCAAACCACGCATACCAGCAGTACCAAATTCAAGATTGGTATAAAAGGCATCTTCCTTAGTTTTTTCGTCCATATTGATTAAGTCTTGGCGAAGGTAGTCTGGAAGGTCAGCAAAATCGACCCATTTTTGATAATTTTCTTGGTAAGTCATAGAGTGTCTCCTTTGTTTATTTGCTTTAATCGCTTTCATTATATCACGATTTGACATTTTAGTAAAACGTTAGCATAACTTAAAATGTAGGAAATTTACTTATGCACTTTAGCCTGAAAATGGTGGGTACCATGCTAACTTATACTAAGTTAGGGATGAAAATTAATTATTAGATTCTTTATAACATGAAAGTTTATGATTCATTTTGTGGGTTTGTTGAAGAAAAAAATCAAAAAATATTGTTATATTCTATTCTTTTTATAAAGAATCCTTTAATGTATCAAACGAACAAATAGAAAAATTTAAGTTAAAACTCTATAAATTTAAGATATTTTGAAAATATCTGGTTTCTGTTTTGATTTTTATTCTGCGTATGGTAAAATATAGTAAATCATTAAAGGAGAATCCATTATGAAAAAAATTCTTAAGCATTCTGCTTTGCTTTTATCAACTTTAGCACTGGTTGCCTGTGGAGCTCAAAAAAAAGCAAGCGACAATGGTACAGCTTCAAACTCCAACTTTGAGGTTTCTGTAAAAGACGGTATGTATGTATTGCCTAAAGATGAGGATTCATCATCAACATACCTTGCACTTCAAGTCGAAATCAAGAACAATCGCGATAAACAGTTTAGTTTTACTAGCCAAGATATCACGCTTTATAATGAAAAAGATGAAAAATTACAACCAATTCAAATCTACGAAAGCGACAGTAAAACGAAATTTATGTCATATGGTGACAGTCTTTCTAAAGGAAAGAGTGTTGCTGGTTATGTAGTGTATGAGGTCGACAAGAATGCTAAGTATGAACTCCACTTCGCACCTAGCTTTTATGATGACATCAAAGAGAATTCTAAAAAGAATAACGATGTAGCAATCAAGGTGGATCCAAGTCAGTATGAAGACAATATTGATGAAGCGAAAGATGTAATGAAAAAATATGTCGATGCTGTTTACCTTAATGGGGAAAGTTCTGGTGGTGGAACGAACCTAAGTGCTACTGATAATAAGTCGCAAGTTGTTGCGCTTGCTGATGATAAAAAATCTTCTGATGGTGATGCTGAATTTACAAACGATGTGAAGGCTGATAGAGAAGAATTCATCAAGAAATTTGTAGAATCATTCGGAAAAGGTTTCTATAACTACAAACCTTCAGATGCCGAGCTTCGTACATTTGCTGAGGCGTATATCAAAGCAAACTCTAAACGAGCAAAAATTGATTACAAAGTTAAAACATACTTGCCTGATTACGCTGTTATCTATGTAAGACCTGAAACGATTGACTTGGACAACTTGAATGTCTATGAATTGAGCAGTAAATTCTATGACGAAAACAAAGGTAAGTACAGCAGCTACTCAGAGGCTATGAAAGCCGGTGAGAAGTACATCTTAGAAAACGCGCCAAGCCAATTTGAATCTACTCCTCTAGATACTAGTGATAGTATGAGAAAAGAGGGATATGAAATCAAAATGACGAAGAAAGATGGTAAATGGACCATTGATACCTCTTCTAAGAATTACGACTTAAACGATATGGCTCGCACATTCCGTGGAGGCATTGGATATTAAGCTAAAAAAAGTTCGAGTGTTAAC
>NZ_KQ970235.1:805758-809898 GCF_001579025.1 Streptococcus oralis | reverse complement strand
GGGTTATTTAAAAGGCAAAAGTGCACTCATGATGTTTGACAAACACGCCAACCTCAAGTACAAGTTTGGTAACCGGCATTTTTGGGCAGAAGGTTACTACGTGAGTACAGTAGGACTTAATGAAGCCACAATTAGGAAATATATCCAAGAACAGGAAAAACATGATATAGCACTAGATAAATTAAGTGTAAAAGAATATGAGGATCCCTTTAGGGATAGTGGTAAGTAATACTAAAGCCTCTTTAAGAGGCAATTGACGAGTCAAGAGCAATGAGGCTTGAACAACGTGAAAGCCAGCGCCTAAAGGCGCTGGCTGGTAATTTGGGCTTATAGCCCTGGTGCAAACCACCCGTTAGACGGGTGGTTATGATTGCAATTGTCTAAAATTGAAAAAGATAGTAAAATAGAGTTATGATTATTTTACAAGCTAATAAAATTGAACGATCTTTTGCTGGTGAGGTTCTCTTTGAACATATCAATCTGCAAGTTGATGAACGAGACAGAATAGCTCTTGTTGGGAAAAATGGAGCGGGTAAGTCTACTCTTTTAAAGATTTTGGTTGGGGAAGAGGAGCCAACTAGTGGAGAAATCAATAAGAAAAAAGATATTTCTCTGTCTTACCTAGCCCAAGATAGCCGTTTTGAGTCTGAAAATACCATTTATGATGAAATGCTCCATGTCTTTGATGATCTACGCCGTACGGAGAAACAACTGCGTCAGATGGAGTTGGAGATGGGTGAAAAGTCTGGTGAAGATCTAGATAAACTAATGGCGGATTATGATCGTTTATCAGAGAATTTCCGTCAGGATGGTGGCTTTACTTACGAAGCTGATATTCGAGCGATTTTGAATGGATTCAAGTTTGACGAGTCTATGTGGCAGATGAAAATTGCCGAGCTTTCGGGTGGTCAAAATACCCGTCTGGCACTGGCTAAAATGCTCCTTGAAAAGCCCAATCTCTTGGTCTTGGACGAGCCAACCAACCACTTGGATATCGAAACCATAGCCTGGCTAGAGAATTACTTGGTAAATTATAGCGGTGCACTCATTATTGTCAGTCACGACCGTTACTTTTTGGACAAGGTTGCGACGGTTACACTCGATTTGACTAAGCATTCCTTAGATCGTTATGTAGGTAATTACTCTCGTTTTGTTGAGTTAAAGGAGCAAAAGCTAGCTACTGAGGCAAAAAACTATGAAAAGCAACAGAAGGAAATCGCGGCTCTAGAAGACTTTGTCAATCGCAATCTAGTCCGAGCTTCAACGACCAAACGTGCCCAATCTCGCCGTAAACAACTAGAAAAAATGGAGCGTTTGGACAAGCCTGAAGCCGGCAAGAAATCAGCCAACATGACCTTCCAGTCGGAAAAAACATCAGGCAATGTTGTCTTGACTGTTGAAAATGCGGCCATTGGCTATGATGGGGAAATACTTTCAGAGCCAATCAATCTCGACCTCCGTAAAATGAATGCTGTCGCTATCGTTGGACCAAACGGTATCGGGAAATCAACCTTTATCAAGTCTATTGTGGACCAGATCCCTTTTATCAAGGGAGAGAAGCGTTTTGGTGCCAATGTTGAGGTTGGATACTATGATCAGACTCAAAGTAAGCTAACACCAAGTAATACTGTACTCGATGAACTCTGGAATGATTTTAAACTGACACCTGAAGTTGAAATCCGCAACCGCCTAGGTGCTTTCCTTTTCTCAGGAGATGATGTTAAAAAATCAGTTGGCATGCTGTCAGGTGGCGAGAAAGCTCGTTTACTTTTGGCTAAATTGTCTATGGAAAACAACAACTTCCTGATCCTTGACGAGCCAACCAACCACTTGGATATTGATAGCAAGGAAGTGTTAGAAAATGCTCTGATTGATTTTGATGGAACCCTTCTTTTTGTCAGTCACGACCGTTACTTTATCAATCGTGTAGCCACTCATGTTTTGGAATTGTCCGAGAATGGTTCGACCCTCTATCTAGGAGATTATGACTACTATGTTGAAAAGAAAGCAGAAGTAGAAATGGCTCAGGCTGAGGAAGATTTAACTAGCAATCAAGCAAAAGAAGCAAGCCCAGTCAATGACTACCAAGCTCAGAAAGAAAGTCAGAAAGAAGCCCGTAAGCTCATGCGACAAATCGAAAATCTAGAAGCTGAAATTGAAGAGTTAGAAACTAAAAGCCAAGCCATTTCTGAACAAATGCTGGAAACCAACGATGCTGAAAAGCTCATGGAATTGCAGGCTGAACTGGACAAAATTAGCCATCGTCAGGAAGAAGCTATGCTTGAGTGGGAAGGATTATCGGAGCAGGTGTAAGAAATGGAACATCTTGGAAAGGTATTTCGTGAATTTCGAACAAGTGGGAAGTACTCCTTAAAAGAGGCGGCAGGTGAATCATGTTCAACCTCTCAGTTATCTCGCTTCGAGCTTGGGGAGTCTGATCTAGCAGTTTCCCGTTTCTTTGAGATTTTGGATAATATTCATGTGACCATTGAAAATTTCATGGACAAGGCTAGGGATTTTCAAAATCATGAACATGTTGCCTTGATGGCACAGATTATTCCGCTTTACTACTCAAATGATATTGCAGGTTTTCAAAAGCTTCAAAAGGAACAGCTTGAGAAAGCAAAGAGTTCGACCAATCCCCTCTATTTTGAGCTGAATTGGATTCTGCTACAAGGCCTGATTTGTCAAAGAGTTGCTCGTTACAGTATGGAACAGAGTGATCTGGATAAGGTGGCGGATTATCTTTTCCAAACAGAAGAATGGACCATGTATGAGTTGATTCTTTTCGGGAATCTCTATACTTTTTACAATGTAGACTATGTGGCTCGGATTGGCAGAGAAGTCATGGAGCGAGAAGACTACTACAAAGAAATTGGTCGCCATCGAAAACTTGTTTTGATTTTAGCTCTTAACTGTTACCAGCATTGTTTGGAAAACCGTTCCTTTACGGATGCGGACTATTTTGAGGGCTATGTGGAGAAGTTGATTGGAAATGGTATCAAGCTTTATGAGCGCAATATCTTCCATTATCTCAAGGGTTTCGCCCTCTACCAGAGAGACTTGAAAGCAGAAGGTTGTAGTCAGATGCAGGAAGCCATGCATATTTTTGCTGTGCTTGGACTTCCAGAGCAAGTGGCTTACTATCAGGAACATTATGAAAAATTTGTAAATCCTTAAATTTCCCAAATAAGGGAAAAATAAAGAGACTCCTTTCAGTTTTGATACAATAGTTTCAAAATTTGAGAGGAGCTTTTTATATGAATCGACATGCAATCCAGTTGATTAGTCGTGGTGCGATTAATAAGATAGGAAATATGCTCTATGATTATGGAAACAGTGTTTGGTTGGCATCAATGGGAACGATAGGACAGACTGTTCTTGGGATTTATCAAATTTCCGAGTTAGTTACATCGATTCTGGTCAATCCCTTTGGCGGAGTGATTTCAGACCGCTTTTCGCGTCGCAAAATTTTGATGACGACGGACTTAATTTGTGGCGTTCTTTGTTTAGCTATTTCTTTCATCAGAAATGATAGCTTGATGATTGCTGCCTTGATTTTTGCCAATATTGTTCAGGCGGTTGCCTTTGCATTTTCTCGTACAGCCAATAAAGCCATTATAACTGAGGTAGTAGAGAAAGACGAGATTGTGACCTATAATGCTCGCTTAGAGCTCGTTTTGCAGGTTGTAGGCGTTAGCTCCCCTGTACTTTCTTTCCTCGTTTTACAATTTGCCAGTCTCCATATGACACTTGTTTTAGATGCCATTAGTTTTTTCATCGCATTTACATTAGTAGCTTTTCTTCCCAAAAATGAGAATCAGTTACAAGAGAAAAAGACTTTCAGCTGGAAAAATATTTTTGCTGATATGAAGGAAGGACTTGGCTATATTTGGCGCCAGCAAGAGATCTTTTTCCTTTTGTTAGTGGCTTCCAGTGTTAATTTCTTTTTTGCAGCTTTTGAATTTCTCCTCCCTTTTTCAGAACGGCTTTACGGGGTAGAAGGAGCTTATGCAAGTATTTTGACTATGGGCGCTATTGGTTCGATTATCGGAGCTCTTCTAGCTAGTAAAATAAAGGCAAGTGTCTATAATCTTTTGATTCTATTGGCTTTGACTGGAGTTGGAGTTTTTATGATGG
>NZ_KQ970235.1:800880-805738 GCF_001579025.1 Streptococcus oralis | reverse complement strand
ATGACGATATTTAATATTCACTTTTTTACTCAGGTGCAAACAAAGGTTGAGGGGGAATACTTGGGAAGAGTACTAAGCACCATTTTTACCTTAGCCATCCTATTTATGCCGATTGCAAAAGGCTTTATGACAGTGCTGCCGAGTGTACATCTCTCTTCTTTCCTGATCATTGGAAGCGGTGTTATCATCTTGTCTTGTTTATCCCTCGTTTATATGCGAAGTCATTTTAAAAAAGAGTTATAATTTCTTTTTTTAAGAAAATATTTCACTACGAATCATTTTTCAGTCCTTCTCTATTGTGAGGAGGGCTTGCTTTGTGGTAAAATGGGATTATGAATGAAAGAATGAATGAGTTAGTTGCCTTACTTAACCGCTATGCGACCGAGTACTATACGAGTGACAATCCCTCGGTTTCAGATAGCGAGTATGATCGCCTCTACCGAGAGTTGGTCGAATTGGAAGTTGCCTATCCAGATCAAGTTTTAGCGGACAGTCCGACTCATCGTGTTGGTGGTAAGGTTTTAGATGGTTTTGAAAAATACAGTCATCAGTATCCTCTTTATAGTTTGCAGGATGCTTTTTCACGTGAAGAGTTAGAAGCTTTTGATGCGCGTGTGCGAAAGGAATTACCCCAACCGACCTATATTTGTGAGCTGAAAATCGATGGTTTGTCTATCTCGCTTACGTATGAAAAGGGAATTTTGGTAGTCGGTGCGACACGTGGGGATGGTTCTGTTGGTGAAAATATCACAGAGAACCTCAAACGTGTCAAAGACATTCCTTTGACCTTGCCAGAAGAACTTGATATCACTGTTCGTGGAGAGTGTTACATGCCACGCGCTTCATTTGACCAGGTCAACCAAGCTCGCCAAGAAAATGGAGAGCCTGAATTTGCTAATCCTCGTAACGCAGCTGCAGGAACCCTCCGTCAGCTGGATACAGCAGTAGTGGCCAAACGCAATCTTGCGACTTTCCTCTATCAAGAAGCCAGCTCTTCTACTCGTGTTAGTCAAGAAAAAGTCTTGGAGCATCTTGAACAGCTTGGTTTTGTAGTTAATCCTAAACGAATATTGGCTAAAAGTATAGATGAGATATGGGATTTCATCCAAGAAGTAGGACAAGAACGGGAGAAACTTCCTTACGATATTGATGGAGTGGTAATCAAGGTCAACGACCTAGCAGGTCAAGAAGAACTCGGCTTTACTGTTAAAGCGCCCAAGTGGGCAATCGCCTATAAATTTCCCGCTGAAGAAAAAGAAGCCCAGCTCCTTTCAGTTGACTGGACAGTAGGTCGTACGGGTGTTGTGACTCCGACTGCCAATCTAACACCTGTTCAGCTTGCTGGGACAACTGTTAGCCGTGCAACCTTGCATAATGTAGATTATATCGCTGAAAAGGATATCCGCAAAGATGATACGGTTATCGTTTATAAGGCTGGAGATATCATCCCTGCTGTTCTGCGTGTGGTAGAGTCTAAACGTGTTTCTGAAGAAAAACTAGATATTCCGACTAACTGTCCGAGCTGTGACAGTCAGTTGCTTCACTTTGAAGATGAAGTAGCTCTTCGTTGTATCAATCCACGCTGTCCTGCCCAAATCATGGAAGGTTTGATTCACTTTGCTTCTCGAGACGCTATGAATATTACAGGACTTGGTCCATCTATCGTTGAAAAGCTTTTTGCTGCCAATTTAGTCAAAGATGTGGCAGATATTTACCGTTTGAAAGAAGATGATTTCCTCCTTTTAGAAGGTGTCAAGGAAAAGTCTGCTTCTAAACTGTATCAGGCCATTCAAGCATCCAAGGAAAACTCTGCTGAAAAGCTCTTGTTTGGTCTGGGAATTCGCCATGTCGGAAGCAAGGCTAGCCAACTCTTGCTCCAACATTTCCACTCTATTGAAAATCTAGCCCAAGCAGACCCAGAGGAAGTAGCAAGTATCGAGAGCTTGGGTGGAGTGATTGCCCAAAGCCTTCAGACTTACTTTGCTACAGAAGGGTCTAAAATTCTCTTAGATGAGCTGAAAGAAGCTGGAGTCAATCTGGACTACAAAGGACAGACAGTAGTAGCAGATGCAGCCTTGTCAGGTTTGACAGTTGTATTAACAGGAAAATTGGAATCTCTCACGCGCTCAGAAGCTAAAAGTAAACTTGAAAGTCTGGGTGCCAAAGTCACAGGCAGTGTTTCCAAGAAAACGAATCTTGTCGTAGCAGGAGCAGATGCAGGAAGCAAGCTCCAAAAAGCACAAGAACTTGGTATCGAAGTTCGAGATGAAGCTTGGCTAGAAAGTTTGTAAAGAATAGTTGAAAACTAGATGTTAGATAGTCTGGAACTATCTCTCCTGATGTGTTTTTATATCTATTAATGCTATTCTCTATTGTGCTGAAATTCCCGTTAAATTCTTCAGCATGACTTAAAAATTAAAATTAGGAATTAGGAAAAGAAATGTATAGATACCCTGTAGTCATCCATTTTCACCGAAAAAATGGGGATTATGCCGCTTGTTCATTCAGTAGAAAACAGGCAGATGTTAAAGAAAATTTGTATTATGAAAATGACTATTTTGGAGCAAAATTCTCCTTTACAGTCACAAGTGCAGAAAGGCTCGATACTTTGACCTTTTCTGTTGAAATAGATGGAAAGACAAAAGACTATCTCCTACGGTTTAACTATTATCCACTGTTGACTGAGGTTTGGATCTTAGATGGTGAAGAGACGGTTTATTATTCTGAAAATCCTGCCATTGCAAGTCCTTGCTATAAAGATCGAAACCCGTTTGCTTTTGATAAAGCCTTTCACAGTGAAAGTTTTGATCACCATTGGGGATACCAAGGAGAGTTGGGTTATAGTATCTCTGACTACCAGACAAGCTTTAAACTCTGGGCTCCAACAGCTACAGCAGTTCAAGTGGTCGTTTATGAAAATACAAGTAACGACGCGCCGATTTGGAAAACCTTTAATCTTGAGCGTGGGAATAGCTATTCATATAGTCATAAGTACAATACCATTGGTGTTTGGAGTGTAGACCTGGATGAAAATCTTGCAGGTAAGGCCTATCAGTATCAGATTGAGTTTCCGCACCACCAGACCTTGATACGAGACCCATACACTATCGCTACAAGTCCTGATGGGAAACGTTCTGTAATCCTCTCTCAGCAAGATAGACAGGTTGAAGGATTCGAAGTTAAACATGGGACAGACGCTCTTTGGCGTTTGGAAAATCCATGTAAAGCCGTTATCTGTGAGATGCACATTCGTGATTTTACAAAATCGCCGACATCTGGAGTTTCAGAAAACCTTCGAGGTACCTTCCTTGGGGCTGCCCAGACTGGAACAGTTAACCAGTATGGTCAAGCAACTGCCTTTGACTATATCAAAGAACTCGGCTGTAATTATGTTCAGCTTCAACCAATCTTTGATCGCCATAAGGAATATGATGAGGATGGAAATGTAACCTATAACTGGGGCTATGATCCTCAAAACTACAATGCACCAGAACCAAGTTTCTCTAGCAATCCAGATGATCCTGGACAGGTTATTCGAGACCTCAAGACCATGATTCAGGCATATCATGATGCGGGAATCGGTGTCATTATGGATGTCGTTTACAACCATACCTTCTCAACGGTCGATGCACCTTTCCAAACAACTGTTCCTGATTATTACTATCGTATGAATCCAGATGGAACCTTCCAAAACGGAACAGGTGTTGGAAATGAAACCGCAAGCGAACACGAAATGTACCGCAAGTATATGATTGACTCACTCCTTTATTGGGTGAAAGAATACAATATTGACGGTTTCCGTTTCGACTTGATGGGAATTCATGATGTCAAAACCATGCAGGCGATTCGTTGGGCACTTGATGAAGTTGATCCACGTATTATCACTTACGGAGAAGGTTGGGATATGGGGACTGGTCTTGCACCTTATGACAAGGCCAAGAAGGACAATGCCTACCAGATGCCAAATATTGGATTCTTCAACGATGATCAGCGTGATGCCATCAAAGGAGGAGAAGTTTATGGCTCAATCAAGGCAGGATTTGTTAGCGGTGCAGCTACAGAACCAATTGTAGCCAAAGCTATTCTTGGTAGCCGAGAGTTGGGCTCATATCTTAGTCCAAACCAAGTTCTTAACTATGTGGAGGCCCATGATAATTACAATTTGCATGATTTGTTAGTAACCCTTCATCCAGATCACAGTTCAGATAAGATTATGCGTCAGGTTGAGACTGCAACAGCGATGAGCATTCTCATGCAAGGGATGTCCTTTATAGAGCTGGGGCAAGAATTTGGTCGTACCAAACTCTTTGCTACTGGAGAAAATGGCGAGCTGACTGCGGCAGATAGAGAACGGGCCATGAACAGCTACAATGCTCCAGATAGTGTCAACCAGGTCAACTGGGATTTAATCAATGAGAGACAAGAAAGCATTGACTTTATTCGCCAGATTATTCGCGTAAAAACACAAACACGTGCTTTCTCTTATCCTACATACGAAGAAGTTTATCGTCATGTCTTCGTCCATACAGCTGCTGAAAATAGTGGATGGATTGTTTACGAAATTCACGGTGGAGCAGAGCACTTATTGGTGGTATTCAATGCTAAGGGAACTTCCTTCTACTTTGAAAATGCGGGAAATCTTGAAATGCTGGTGTCCAATAGTCGTTCTAAAGAGTCTAATGTGATTGATGATATCAGCGTTGCACTCTTGAAGGTACTTTCATAGTAAATGCAGCAAAAAGGTTTAGTTTTACTAAACCTTTTTTAATTTTTATTGAAAAACCAATATCTAATAGGAATAAATTTCAAATAATTTGAAGAATCAAGTTTGTGAAAAAAGTATCAATATTTTCCAAAA
>NZ_KQ970235.1:797013-800769 GCF_001579025.1 Streptococcus oralis | reverse complement strand
GGGGTTGTAATTTTCTGAAAATTTGATAAAATAAGTTTTAATCATTTTCAGGAGGAAGAGAATTTGACACATTATCAGAATTTAGTGAATGGAAAATGGAAATCATCAGAGAATGAAATTGCCATCTATTCTCCCATCAATCAAGAAAAGCTGGGTACAGTACCTGCTATGAGTCAGGCTGAAGTAGATGAGGCTATGAAAGCTGCGCGTGCAGCTCTCCCAGCATGGCGTGATTTAGCACCCGTTGAGCGTGCAGCCTATTTGCATAAGACAGCAGACATTTTGGAACGTGATAAAGAAAAAATTGGTACCATTCTTGCCAAAGAGGTTGCAAAAGGGATTAAAGCAGCCATTGGAGAAGTAGTACGTACAGCAGAATTGATTCGTTTTGCTGCTGAGGAAGGCCTCCGTATCACTGGACAAGCTATGGAAGGTGGGGGTTTTGAAGCTGCAAGTAAAAATAAACTAGCCGTTGTCCGTCGTGAGCCAGTTGGAGTCGTCCTAGCTATTGCACCATTTAACTATCCAGTCAACCTTTCTGGATCTAAGATTGCTCCGGCTTTGATTGCAGGAAATGTCGTTATGTTCAAACCACCAACACAAGGATCTATTTCTGGTCTCTTGCTGGCTAAAGCATTTGACGAAGCAGGAATCCCAGCAGGTGTCTTTAACACCATCACTGGACGTGGTTCTGAGATCGGAGACTACATCATCGAACACAAGGAAGTGAACTTCATTAACTTTACAGGTTCAACACCGATTGGGGAGCGTATTGGTCGTTTAGCTGGTATGCGCCCGATTATGCTGGAGCTTGGTGGGAAAGATGCAGCAATTGTTTTAGAAGATGCAGATTTAGAAAATGCAGCTAAGCAAATCGTAGGTGGTGCGTTTAGCTACTCTGGTCAGCGTTGTACCGCTATCAAACGTGTTTTGGTTGTGGAAAGCGTAGCTGACAAATTGGCTGAATTGCTCCAAGCTGAAGTTGCTAAGCTAACGGTCGGTGATCCATTTGACAATGCAGATATCACGCCAGTTATTGATAATGCTTCAGCTGATTTCATCTGGGGATTGATTGAAGATGCTCAAGAAAAGGGTGCTAAGGCGCTCAGCCTAATCAAACGTGAAAACAACCTCATTTGGCCTGGACTTTTTGATTATGTCACAAGAGATATGAAATTAGCCTGGGAAGAACCATTTGGACCTGTTCTTCCAATTATTCGAGTTGCAGATGCCAATGAAGCGGTAGAAATTGCTAATGAATCAGAATTCGGTCTTCAATCTTCAGTCTTTACAAATGACTTTAAGAAGGCATTTGAAATTGCTGAAAAACTTGAAGTTGGAACCGTTCATATTAATAATAAAACACAACGTGGACCAGATAATTTCCCATTCCTTGGTGTAAAAGGTTCTGGTGCAGGAGTACAAGGAATTAAATATAGTATCGAAGCGATGACAAATGTTAAATCCATTGTTTTTGATGTGAAATAATCTATAAAATCAGGAAAAATACTTCCTGATTTTGTTTTTTTCAAAAAAATACAGTAGAAAATTGATAAAAAACGAATATTCTGGTATTATAATAAAAAAATATATGGAAATTGTTTCGTGTTCTATTTTCTGGATATCTTTTTTAAAATGCTAGGTAATTTTTTGAAGGCTTTCATAAAAAAATATGATTTCCTTCGTAAATTACTTGAAAGTTATCTTAAAAGAGTGTATAATAGAATTATAGAAAACGCTTACAAAAGAAAGGGGATTGAATGAATAATCAAGAAGCATTAAGAACCTTTACTACAGGTGAGAACTTTCACCTCCAGCATTATTTAGGAGCGCATAGAGAGGAGAAAAACGGAGAAATAGGCTATACCTTTAGGGTTTGGGCCCCTAATGCACAAGCAGTTCATCTAGTTGGTGATTTTACTAATTGGGTTGAGAATCAGATTCCCATGGTTCGTAATGAAGCAGGTGTTTGGGAAGTCTTTACAAGTCAAGCCCAGGAAGGTCAGATTTATAAATATCATATCACGCGTGCAAATGGTCACCAGATTATGAAGATCGATCCGTTGGCAGTTTATTTTGAAGCTAGACCGGGTACAGGAGCTGTTTTGACCAATATCCGTGAAAAGAAATGGAAAGATGGCCTTTGGCTAGCACGTCGCAAACGTCTGGGATTTTTCGAGAGACCAGTTAATATATATGAAGCCCATGCAGGATCTTGGAAGAGAAATCCAGATGGTAGTCCCTATACGTTTTCACAACTGAAAGACGAGTTGATTCCATACTTAGTTGAGATGAACTATACACATATTGAGTTCATGCCTTTAATGGCTCACCCACTTGGATTGAGCTGGGGCTATCAGCTTATGGGTTACTTTGCTTTTGAACATTCCTATGGTACACCTGAGGAATTCCAAGATTTCGTTGAAGAGTGTCATATAAATAATATCGGTGTTATCGTAGACTGGGTTCCGGGTCATTTCACTATTAACGATGATGCCTTGGCATATTATGATGGAACACCAACTTTTGAATACCAAGATCACAACAAGGCTCATAACTATGGTTGGGGTGCGCTGAATTTTGACCTCGGGAAAAATGAGGTCCAGTCTTTCTTGATTTCAAGTATTAAATTTTGGATTGATTTTTACCACTTAGATGGTATTCGGGTCGATGCAGTGAGCAATATGCTGTATCTAGATTATGATAATGCTCCTTGGACTCCAAACAAAGACGGTGGAAACCTTAATTACGAGGGTTATTATTTCCTTCAACGTTTGAATACAGTTGTTAAGTTAGCTCATCCAGATATCATGATGATTGCAGAAGAAAGTTCATCAGCGACAAAGATTACTGGTATGAAAGAAATGGGCGGCCTTGGATTTGACTATAAATGGAATATGGGCTGGATGAATGATATCCTCCGTTTTTACGAGGAAGATCCAATTTATCGCAAGTATGACTTTAATCTTGTGACTTTCAGCTTTATGTATGTTTTTAATGAAAACTATCTCTTACCTTTCTCACATGATGAAGTAGTTCATGGTAAGAAGAGTATGATGCATAAGATGTGGGGGGATCGCTACAATCAGTTCGCTGGTCTGCGCAATCTCTACACTTATCAAATTTGCCATCCAGGTAAGAAACTCTTGTTCATGGGTAGTGAGTACGGGCAATTCCTCGAGTGGAAGTCTGAGGAGCAGTTGGAATGGTCTAATCTAGAAGATCCGATGAATGCCAAGATGAAGCATTTCACTTCACAACTGAATCAATTCTATAAAGAGCATCGTTGTCTTTGGGAAATTGATACTAGTTATGATGGTATCGAGATTATCGATGCTGATAATAGAGATCAGAGTGTCCTTTCCTTTATTCGTAAGGGCAAGAAGGACGAAATGTTAGTCTGTGTCTTTAACATGGCACCAGTTGAACGTAAGGACTTTACGATTGGTTTACCTGTTGCAGGTATTTACGAAGAAGTTTGGAATACAGAACTAGAAGAATGGGGAGGTGTGTGGAAAGAGCACAATCAAACAGTTCAGACTCAAGAAGGCTTATGGAAAGATTATGAGCAGACTTTGACCTTTACCCTGCCTGCTATGGGGGCAAGCATCTGGAAGATCAAGCGTCGTTTGAAACCAACCAAGAAAAAAGAATAATGGACTGATGATTATAATTTTTTAGATTTTAAAAACGGATTTACTTGTATTGGACTTGAAACACAAGAGAAATGGATTTCCTATTATTTTTATAAAAAGT
>NZ_KQ970235.1:795942-796993 GCF_001579025.1 Streptococcus oralis | reverse complement strand
ATAAAAAGTTTGACTTCCGACCTTCTTTCGATTTTAACGTTCACATGTCTTTATAAAGGAGTAGAAAATGAAGAATGAAATGCTAGCTTTGATCCTTGCGGGTGGGCAAGGAACTCGTCTCGGAAAACTCACTCAAAGCATTGCCAAACCGGCAGTGCAATTCGGTGGGCGCTACCGTATCATTGACTTTGCTCTTTCCAACTGTGCAAACTCTGGAATCCATAATGTTGGTGTGATTACTCAGTACCAACCTCTTGCTTTGAATAACCATATCGGAAATGGCTCTAGCTGGGGATTGGATGGTATCAATTCAGGTGTCTCTATCTTACAACCTTATTCAGCCAGCGAAGGAAACCGTTGGTTTGAAGGGACTAGTCACGCTATCTACCAAAACATTGACTACATCGACAGTGTTAATCCTGAGTATGTTTTGATTCTTTCTGGTGACCACATCTACAAGATGGACTACGATGATATGCTTCAGTCCCATAAGGATAATAATGCCAGTTTGACAGTAGCTGTCCTAGACGTACCTCTCAAAGAAGCTAGCCGTTTCGGTATCATGAATACAGATGCCAATAACCGTATCGTTGAATTCGAAGAAAAACCTGCGCAACCTAAGTCTACAAAGGCTTCTATGGGGATTTATATTTTTGACTGGAAACGACTTCGCAATATGCTTGTTGCTGCTGAAAAGAGCAATGTGGATATGTCAGACTTTGGGAAGAACGTTATCCCTAACTATCTCGAGTCCGGTGAAAGTGTCTATGCTTATGAATTTAATGGATACTGGAAAGATGTTGGTACGATTGAGTCACTTTGGGAAGCCAATATGGAGTACATTTCGCCAGAAAATGCCTTGGATAGCCGCAATCGTCAGTGGAAAATTTACTCAAGAAATTTGATCTCACCACCCAACTACTTTGGAGCACATGCACACGTTGAGGATTCATTGGTCGTGGATGGCTGTTTTGTAGATGGAACGGTTAAACGTTCGATTCTTTCAACAGAAGCACAGGTTCGTGAAGGAGCCGAGGTCGTTGATTCTGTC
>NZ_KQ970235.1:787086-795531 GCF_001579025.1 Streptococcus oralis | reverse complement strand
GATTGACTTCCCCTTTCCAGTCTTGCAAATGCAGGTGTTCGTAGTATCTTTGGTATTTTCCAACAAGATAATATCAGCTCTGTATTCGACCATATCCGTTCAGGTCGTGAGTGGGGCTTGTCCACCCTTCTAAGTCACTACTATCTAGGAATTTACAATACTCGTGTTGAAAGCAGTACAGTTGGAAAAGAGTATTACCAACAACTTCTCACCTACTTGAGACGTTCAGGTTCAAACCAAACCGTTTCGATTAACTGCGATGTGCTGGTGAATATTGACTTGAATCAAGTCTTCCACCTACACAATACAACGAAAGGTCCGATCACAGTTGTATATAAGAAACTTCCGAAGAAAGACATTTCAGATGTGAATGCTATCTTGGAAATTGATGAGACTGACCATGTTCGTTCGCACAAACTCTTTGATAACAAATCTACGGATGAACTCTTCAACATGTCTACAGATATCTTTGTTGTGGACACCCCTTGGTTGATTGAACGACTTGAAGAAGAGGCTCAGAAAGAATATCCTGAAAAGTTACGCTATGTTCTTCGCGATTTAGCTGTAAAAGAAGGAGCTTTTGCTTACGAATACACAGGCTACTTAGCGAACATTCATTCTGTTCAGTCCTATTATCAAGCAAACATCGATATGCTTGAATCTAAAAAATTCTACTCTCTTTTCTCACCAAATCAAAAGATTTATACAAAAGTTAAGAATGAAGAACCAACCTACTATGCGAATACTTCAAAAGTAAGAAGTTCTCAGTTTGCTTCTGGTAGTATCATTGAGGGTGAAGTAGTTCAGTCAGTCCTATCTCGTAACATTTATGTTCATAAAGATAGTGTGGTGAAAGACAGCATTTTATTCCCTCGAGTTGTGATTGGTCAAGGTGCTCAAGTTGAATATGCCATCCTAGACAAAGGTGTTGAAGTTGCGGACGGTGTTGTCATTCGAGGAACAGCAGAACATCCAGTTGTAGTGAAGAAGGGTGAAACAGTAACAGAGGACATTTATTCATGAAAATTTTATTTGTAGCGGCAGAAGGAGCCCCCTTTTCAAAAACAGGTGGTTTGGGCGATGTCATTGGCGCACTTCCCAAATCACTTGTAAAAGCGGGGCACGAAGTTGCAGTTTTCTTGCCTTACTATGATATGGTAGAAGCTAAGTTTGGAGACCAGATAGAGGATGTTCTCCACTTTGAAGTTAGTGTAGGATGGCGTAGACAGTACTGTGGTATTAAGAGAACGGTCTTGAATGGGGTTACCTTCTACTTCATTGATAATCAATATTATTTCTTCCGCGGTCATGTTTACGGGGATTTTGACGATGGTGAACGCTTTGCCTTTTTCCAACTGGCTGCTCTTGAAGCCATTGAACGCATCGGCTTTATTCCTGACCTTCTCCATGTTCATGATTACCACACAGCAATGATTCCCTTCTTGTTAAAAGAAAAGTACCATTGGATTCAGGCATATCAAGGAATCAGAACAGTTTTAACTATTCATAATTTGGAATTTCAAGGTCAATTTTCTGAAGGAATGTTGTGGGATTTGTTCGGTGTTGGGTTTGAACGCTATGCTGATGGCACCCTGCGCTGGAATGATTGTCTCAACTGGATGAAAGCAGGGATTCTCTACGCGGATCGTGTCTCAACCGTTTCTCCTAGCTATGCGCACGAGATTATGACCAGTCAGTTTGGTTGCGGTTTGGACCAGATTCTTCGGATGGAGTCAGGTAAGGTTTCAGGTATTGTCAATGGTATTGACGCAGATCTTTATAATCCTCAAACAGACCCACTTTTAGACTATCATTTTGATAAGGAAGATTTGTCTGGAAAAGCTCAAAACAAAGCAAAATTGCAAGAGAGAGTTGGGTTACCAGTGCGAGCAGATGTTCCTCTAGTTGGGATTGTCTCTCGATTGACACGCCAAAAAGGTTTTGATGTTGTGGTAGAAAGCTTGCATCGTTTCTTACAGGAGGACGTTCAAATAGTCCTTTTAGGAACAGGTGACCCAGCTTTTGAACATTCCTTCTCCTGGTTTGCGCAAGTCTATCCTGATAAACTATCAGCAAATATCACTTTTGACGTCAAGCTCGCTCAAGAAATTTACGCAGCTTGTGATCTCTTCCTTATGCCGAGCCGTTTTGAACCATGTGGCTTGTCACAAATGATGGCTATGCGCTACGGAACTCTACCATTGGTTCATGAGGTTGGTGGATTGTGTGATACGGTTCAATCCTTCAATCCAATCGAAGGAACTGGCACTGGATTTAGCTTTGATAATTTAACACCTTACTGGCTCAACTGGAGTTTCCAAACAGCCTTGGATGTTTATAAGTACCAGCCAGACGTTTGGAGAAATCTACAAAAACAAGCTATGGAATGCGATTTCTCATGGGATACAGCTTGCAAGTCTTATCTTGACTTGTACCATAGTCTAGTCAACTAATAGATAAAATCGTATGATTCTTTCATACGATTTTTGGGCTGTTTAGAAAAGAGGAGAAGTGATGGCTCAAGTAATGGGGCTCTGTGTTTTGGATGTTGATGGCACCCTGATAGCAGAGGAAGTGATTGATCTTTTAGGAAGAGAAGCAGGTTGCGAAGCCGAAATTTCGCAGATTACAAGCCAGGCAATGCGAGGTGAACTGGACTTTGAAACAAGCTTACGAGCAAGAGTGGCTTTGTTAAAAGGTCTTCCGTTTTCAGTCTTTGATACTGTCTTCAAATCCATTCACCTGTCCAAGAATGCTCAAGAATTTATTTCTATACTTCAAAAGAAGGGCATTCTAGTTGGTCTAGTGTCCGGTGGATTTACACCAATAGTTGAGAGATTAGCAAAATCCCTTGGCATCTCCTATTTCTCTGCCAACCAGTTGGAAGTCAAAGACGGTTTTTTAACAGGACAATTAGTTGGTGAAATTGTGACAGGTCGAGTAAAACAAGCTACGCTTGAGATTTGGAGAAAGGAATTAGAACTTTCCAAAGAAAGAACGATTGCCATCGGTGATGGTGCCAATGACCTCTTGATGTTAAAGTCAGCAGGTCACGGTATAGCCTTTTGTGCCAAGGAGGTCGTAAAAGCTGAGATAGCTTGTCATGTAGATACGAGGGATCTTTTAGAAGTTTTGCCTTTGATTGATTTCTTAGAATGAGAGGGAACTATGAAAATTGTAATCGCACCCGATTCTTTTAAAGAAAGTTTGACGGCAGAAGAGGTCGCTCAAGCTATAAAAAAAGGCTTCGAACAGTCAATAGCTGATGTAGAATGTCTGCTCTGTCCTGTTGGTGATGGTGGGGAAGGAACTGTAGATGCTATTCGACATTCTCTTGAACTCGAAGAAAAATGGCAAGAGGTGACAGGACCTTTTGGTCTAAATGAAGCAATGCGTTACTTTCAAAAAGGTCAAATAGCGCTCTTTGAAGTTGCTGAATTGGTTGGTCTTGGGAAGATTCCGCGGGAGAATCGAAACCCTCTCCACATCCAAACCAGAGGTATTGGAGAGTTGATTCACCATCTCATTGATCAAGGGATGAAAGAAATCTATATCGGAGTTGGTGGTACGGCTAGTAATGACGGTGGAATAGGCATTGCTGCTGATCTGGGTTATTGTTTTTATGATAAGAAGGGAAAAGAATTGCCTGCTTGCGGTCAGACATTGCTTGAGTTTGTGTCAGTTTCAGATAGCGAGTTGTATAGAATTCCTGAAGATGTGAAAATCCGCATTTTAGCAGATGTCGTGAGCCCTTTATGTGGTCATCAAGGTGCAACCTACACATTTGGAAAACAAAAGGGCTTGAATTCTGGTTTATTTGAAAGAGTAGATTTGGCTATACAGCGGTTCTATGAAAAATTCTCACCTTCAACCCTGTTATTGAAGGGAGCAGGAGCTGGCGGTGGCATTGCTGCTGGACTCTGTGCCTTTGCTGAGGCCAGTATCGTATCTGGGATTGACACTTGTTTAGATTTGATTGACTTTGACAAGAAGGTTGAAGATGCTGACTTGGTTATCGTTGGAGAAGGCAGGCTGGACAGTCAAAGCTTCGCTGGGAAAGCTCCTATCGGTGTAGCAAAAAGAACTCCTAAGGGAGTTCCTGTTATAGCTATTTGCGGTAGTCTTTCTGAGGATTTGCCTCCCCTACCATTTGAAAATATACAAGCAGCATTCTCTATCCTAGAGAAAAGTGAGCCTTTAGAAGACAGTCTGAAAAAAGCAAGCCTCTATTTGGAACACACAGCAGCTAATATTGGGCGTTTACTAAAGTTGAGGAAGGATTAGCCGAACCACTTTTTCCAGATGGATTTTTTAACTGGCTCATCCTGCCTAACCTCCCAGAAGCTTGGAAAAGCCAGTCGAAGATCCTTTTTATCCACTTGAACAGGTTCGTTCGAATGGATAACTAGGCCTAAAGGAGAAGAAGCGTGATCTTCTGATACAATCGTAGCTTGACTATTGGTTTTCTTAGCTTCCTTTAGGTAGAATACTTGTTTGTCAAACTCGATAGTTGGCGAAATCTTCACAAAAATAGTTTCGGTCTTTTCTTGAAAGTTTTCCAAAATCGTTAAAAATCCTTTTTGTAGCTGAAGGCTATTGGCTATCTCAACATCCGCATAACCTAGAACTCTTTCCTCGAAAGTACCGAGGTAGCGGCGTTGTTCGTCAGGGTTTAATTTCGGTCCACCATGAGCTTTTTCTAGTAGTTGTTTTGATAAATCTGTCATAGTTTGATTTTACCATAAATAACGTTGAACTCCAAAATAAAATCTCCTTCTATACTTAGAAGGAGATCAATACTACTTAATTATTCTTCTTGATATATTCTAATATATCTGAAACTTTTTTATCAAGTTCAGAAAAAATAGTGAAATCTTTAGAAATCAAGTATTTATTAAGTTCTTCTTTGTTTGTACCTGTTTCAGAACTTCCATCAGTCTTACTAATTAAATAAGAACCATTTGAATACAAAATTATATTCTCGCCAGAGGGAAGTTGCATAGTGTAAGATCCGCCACTGTCTTTTGAAACAAAACTACCATCAGGACCTTGGTATTGATAGGTTTTATCTTGGTCTAGGTATACAAGCGAAACTCCATCTTCCTGTAAAATTGTAAAATCTTTGCCATTGGTTCCAATTTTACTACCATCAGTATAAGTAATAGTAGAAGTGCCGTCACTATTTCTTTCAACAATCTTGCTATTATTTTGGGAGCAAGCCGTTAATAAAAAAGCTGTTAAAAATAAAATAGTGAAAATAAATTTATTTTTCATTATTAGTCTCCTTATTTATGTGTCTTATAATATCGTAACAAATTTAAGTCAATTTTTAAAGTGATTTATCGATTTGATATAAAATTTTAAAATATTTTATCACTATGCATTCCTTAAATTGTTACTTATTAATACTATCCACTAATTGAGAGACAAAGAATTTTTAACTAGAATTAACAGAACGATTTGAAAGCGATTACTTTATAAAGTTAAGGAAAATTTGCACAAAGATAACGTTTTTTCTTGAAAAACGCTTATTTTTAAGGTATCATAGAGGTGTAAAAAATTTAACTCAAAGGAGAGTAAAAAATGTCAATTATTACTGATGTTTACGCTCGCGAAGTCCTAGACTCACGCGGTAACCCAACACTTGAAGTAGAAGTTTATACTGAATCAGGTGCTTTCGGACGTGGTATGGTTCCATCAGGAGCTTCTACTGGTGAACACGAAGCAGTTGAACTTCGCGACGGTGACAAATCTCGTTACGGTGGTCTTGGTACACAAAAAGCTGTTGACAACGTAAACAACATCATCGCTGAAGCTATCATCGGCTACGATGTACGTGACCAACAAGCTATTGACCGTGCTATGATCGCACTTGACGGTACTCCTAACAAAGGTAAATTGGGTGCAAACGCAATTCTTGGTGTGTCTATCGCTGTAGCTCGCGCTGCTGCTGACTACCTTGAAATCCCACTTTACAGCTACCTTGGTGGATTCAACACTAAAGTTCTTCCAACTCCAATGATGAACATCATCAACGGTGGTTCTCACTCTGACGCTCCAATCGCTTTCCAAGAGTTCATGATCTTGCCAGTTGGTGCACCAACATTTAAAGAAGCTCTTCGTTACGGTGCTGAAATCTTCCACGCTCTTAAGAAAATCCTTAAATCACGTGGTTTGGAAACTGCCGTAGGTGACGAAGGTGGATTCGCTCCTCGTTTCGAAGGAACTGAAGACGGTGTTGAAACTATCCTTGCTGCGATTGAAGCTGCTGGTTACGTTCCAGGTAAAGACGTATTTATCGGATTTGACTGTGCATCATCAGAATTTTACGATAAAGAACGCAAAGTTTACGACTACACTAAGTTTGAAGGTGAAGGCGCTGCTGTTCGTACATCTGCTGAACAAATCGACTACCTTGAAGAATTGGTTAACAAATACCCAATCATCACTATCGAAGATGGTATGGATGAAAACGACTGGGATGGATGGAAAGCTCTTACTGAACGTCTTGGTAAGAAAGTACAACTTGTTGGTGACGACTTCTTCGTAACAAACACTGACTACCTTGCACGTGGTATCCAAGAAGGTGCTGCTAACTCAATCCTTATCAAAGTTAACCAAATCGGTACTCTTACTGAAACTTTCGAAGCTATCGAAATGGCTAAAGAAGCTGGTTATACTGCAGTTGTATCACACCGTTCAGGTGAAACTGAAGATTCAACAATCGCTGACATCGCAGTTGCAACTAACGCAGGACAAATCAAGACTGGTTCACTTTCACGTACAGACCGTATCGCTAAGTACAACCAATTGCTTCGTATCGAAGACCAACTTGGTGAAGTAGCTGAATACCGTGGATTGAAATCATTCTACAACTTGAAAAAATAAAATAGTTCAGTGAACTATTTTATCCCGAACCTTGAAATTCAAAAGTTCGGTCGTTGATTTAACAACGTTTATAGCCCCTCGGATTTTATCCGAAGGGCTTTTTATGTGCAATACTCAAAATGAAAAATAACTTATGGTATAATAGACAAAAACACTTGTATTAGAAAGAAACTATGTCTAAAGAAATTGATATTGAGTACTATCACCAACTAGCCTTGCAAAAGCAAAAGGAACACCGAAAAGTCTTAGCCAATCTAAAGAAAAAGCCACCAAAGAATCTAGATAAGATTGCCCAGCAGATTCACGAAGAAGTTTTTTCTGAGATTGATTGCACTGCCTGCGCTAACTGTTGTAAGACCTTGGGACCCGACTTTAAAGAAGCCGATATTACTCGTATTGCCAAGTATTTTAAGATGAAATTACCAGCCTTTGAAGCAGAGTTTTTACAAGTTGATGAAGATGGGGACAAGGTTTTCAAATCCATGCCCTGCCCCTTTCTAGGAGGAGATAATCTCTGCTCCATCTATGATGTTCGTCCAAAGGCCTGTCGTGAATTTCCTCATACAGATCGTAAGAAGATTCATCAAATCAACCATTTGACGATTAAGAACACCTTGACCTGCCCAGCAGCTTATCTCTTTGTTGAGAAATTAAAGGATAAGTTATAGAAATTTACTCCTTTAAATCTTGTACAAAGATTCTAGGGCGGAAATATCTGATATCTGATAGACTATAGATAGAATTGAACACGGCCTAAAAGCTGTTCGAAAAAGATAAAATTTCTAGGACTAGAAGCTCTGGCGTCAATTTTTCTATTTTCACTTTGCTTTTAAGGACTTTTGTATCTTGTGGAGGTAAGAAAAAAAGAATATGATGCAGCAATTCAATCAAACCATGGATTATTTGGAGCAGCAGCTGACTGGAGAAGTGGAGATGAAAAGATTTCAGCAGTTATCGGGCTATTCTTACCCTCTCTTTAGTAGGCTATTTTCTATCCTGGCAGATATGACATTAGCAGAATACTTGCGCAATCGCAGGCTGTCAGAAGCAGTGACAGACTTGCGGGAAACCACTGAGAAAGTTATTGATATAGCACTGAAATATGGCTATGAGTCTGCGGATGCCTTCAGCGCAGCTTTTAAGAAATTCCATGGTGCAACCCCCTCAGAAGTTCGAAATGGAAAACCTTATCGGGTCTTTCCTAAGCTTCAATTATCCTTAAAAATCACAGGAGGAAAGAACATGGATATCAAGATTCAAAAGAAAGCCGCTTTTACTGTAGCGGGAGTCCTATTGGAAGCAATTGACAATAGCCAGTGTCCGTCTGCAGTGGGAGCAGCTCTATGCCAATCATAGCTTAGAAAGCCTAGAAAGTCTGGGCAGTGGTCAATCCTTTGGTGTCTGCTCGGATGTCAAAGAAGGCGAAATTATCAACTATATGGCTGCCTATGATGTGACGGATAAAGCTAAAGCAGAAGAATTGGGTCTGTCAATCAAAGACATATCTGAAGCTGAATATGCTATCGTACCAGTCAATGGGGCTATACCAACAAGCAT
>NZ_KQ970235.1:781896-787066 GCF_001579025.1 Streptococcus oralis | reverse complement strand
CTATACCAACAAGCATCCAACATGCTTGGAAATATGTTCTAGAAATTTTTTTCCCAGAAACTGGTTATCGCCACTCAGGAGCGCCAGACTTTGAAGTCTATACTGAAGGAGACATGTCGTCACCTGACTATCAAATGGAACTCTGGATACCAGTAATCAAGGACTAGTTAATTTTCTGACATTTTATAAAGATGCAAAACTAACTCTGTAGAAGGCACCTTCTACAGAGTTTTTCTTTTTTTGGAATCAGGGATTTTTAAGAAAAACAATAAAAGTGATTTTACTTTAATTTAAGTATAAGGAATTTTTAAGCATTTATCTGTATACTTTTCCAATCATCAAAGAAAGAGGTGTAAATATGAACTATCTAGTTATTCCAGCTTACGAACCTGACTACAATCTCATCAAATTGATTGAAAAGATTCACAACAGGAGCAATTTTTACATCATTGTCATTGATGATGGAAGTTCAGCAGAATGCCAAGACATTTTTGCTCAAGCAGAGGATTTTGCGACGGTGCTTCACCACCAGGTCAATCAAGGAAAAGGTCAAGCTCTGAAAACAGCCTTTGAGTACATTCAGTCACTTAACATGCCTGGAACTGTGGTCACAGCTGACTCAGATGGCCAACATAGGATCTGGGACATCTTTCGTAGCTTGACCAAATCAAGTGAAAATCCTAATACACTTGTTCTTGGTGTCCGTGCCTTTACAGGCAAGGTTCCCTTGCGTAGCCGTTTTGGAAATAGCTTGACTCGTATCTTGTTTAAACTACAAACGGGTGTTGCTGTATCCGACACACAGACAGGATTACGTGCCTTTTCAACAGATATGATTCCCTTCATGCTCAAGATAGAAGGCCAACGTTATGAATACGAGATGAACATGCTCCTTGAAGCAAGTCAAGTCTACCCAATCTTAGAAGTTCCGATTGAAACTGTCTATATTAACGATAATGCAGCCTCTCATTTTCGACCTGTACGGGATGGCTTGATGATTTATAAAAATATTTTAAAGTTTGCCCTCTCGTCTTTTAGTAGTTTTATCGTAGATTATGTAGTCTATGCTCTTTCAATCCTATGCTTGAGTTTTATTCCGACAGGTTTGCGTGTTCTCCTCTCAAATGGTTTGGCACGTGTGACTAGCTCCATCTTTAACTTCTCTACCAACAAAAAATTGGTCTTCAAGAACAAGGCGAGCAGTTTTAAAACAGGATCAGGTTATTTTGGATTAGCAGTTGGTCTCTTTATCTTAGACACCATCCTGATTCGTCTCTTTAATTCAGGTCTTGGAGTTAACTTGCTAATCGCGAAGATTCTTGTCGGAATCATGCTCTTTATCCTCTCTTGGACAGTTCAAACTCGCTATATTTTCAAAGAAAGGACCTGTAGCCTATTATGAAAGTTTTAAAGAAACCCTATCTATACGCCTCGGTTTTGGGCTTGTTCCTGACAAGCTCCTTTACCTATTCGATGTTGAAGACCTTTGTACTCGCTGAAACGATTTCCACTGTCTCTAATACCAGCTCAACTTCTAACACCACGGCAGCAAAAAATGCCCAAGTGACAGATACTAGCTATTCAGATGGAAATATCAGTGTCACCCTCACTGAAAAGACTGTCAACGAAACACAGGTCTATGTGGCAGATGTAACCCTCAGTTCATCGGATTATCTGAAAACAGCTCTAGCTCAAAACTCCTATGGAACCAATGTCACAGCTAAAACCTCTGTAACAGCCGCTGAAAACAATGCTATTCTAGCTGTCAACGGTGACTACTATGGAGCCAATAGTTCTGGTTATGTTATCCGTAATGGAGTTGTCTATCGGGACAGTGTACGTGAAGATGCTAGTAGCGGTGACCTTGCCATTTACAAGGACGGCTCCTTTAAAATCATCTACGAGGACCAAGTTTCAGCCAATCAGTTGGTTCAGGGCGGTGTCGTCAATCTACTGGCATTTGGTCCGTCTCTAGTTGAGAATGGAGAAATATCTGTTGATACCAATACAGAAGTCGGTCAAGCCATGGCATCAAATCCTCGTACAGCTATCGGGATTATCGATGAAAACCACTACATCATCGTCGTTTCGGATGGCCGTACCTCTGAAAGCAAGGGCTTGTCACTTTACCAGATGGCAGAAGTGATGAAATCATACGGAGTGAAGACAGCCTACAACCTTGATGGTGGTGGATCCTCAACTCTCTACTTTAACGGTCAGGTGATTAATAAACCGACTACAGGTGGAAGCAAAATATCAGAAAGGGCGGTGAGTGATATTGTCTACATTGGTTACTAAAATCAAAAACAAACGCCTCAAAAAGACACTCGTTAGCTATAGCCTTCTCACTATTTTCTTTTTTGCATTTAGCCGTATCTACGAGTCCTTTAGTTTTGGGGAGACCTCGCTTCATATGCACTATCTCTTTGCAGTCCCTCTAGTAGGGGGTATCGTTCTGGCATTACTGTTGAAAATCATGCCAAACGTAGGACGAATCAGCCTAAACTTGTGGAACTCGGCAGTTGCAGTCCTAACAGCTGGAATGCTCTTTCGAGGTATTGTCAATCTATCAGGTCGTTCAACGACCCTAGATCAACCTTACTGGTATGTCGGCCTAGCCTTTGGTATTTTGGCTATCGTCTCGCTTTTCTTTCATAAGAAAAACAGTCAAGAATTAGCTTAAAAATTGAAAACTGGTTGTTGAGAGAAACAGCCAGTTTTCTTGTTGAAGTTCATGACTATAGATCACAAAACCCCATATTATTTGTTTGGATTTTATGGGGCATGAGAATAGTTTTCTCGGTATAATAGTCCCATAGAAGATAAGGAGGCAGGAATATGCAGATGTATTTTGGAGATGTGTCACTTTGCTATAGCTATTCATTGGCAATGGCACTGGATGCCTATGGTTATGACTTTAAAGCAGATTTTTTAGAGGCAATCATGGTGATGGGAAATGGCGCTAGTATCGTAAAGGAAGATGACCAGCACCCTCTAGTATTCTTTGATAACGGAATGCCAGATCTTTCCATCTCCCATTCCTTAAAAATACTTGGGTTTGACTATGAGGATTTCTATCTAAAAGATGGAACTGAAGTAGATTTGGAAGAGATTAAAGGAAAGTTAGAAACCTTTCTGTCCAATGGACCTGTCGTACTGGGACCTCTTGATATGGGCCATCTGACCTACAATCCCAATCACACAATCCTTTATGGTGTGGATCACTTCGTAACCGTGTATGACATTGATGATCGGTATCTCTATTTGCATGATCCAGCTGGTTTTGCCTGTATGAAGGTTGCTTTTAATGACATACTAGAAGCATGGAAGGCAGAGGCTATTGACTATAAGCGCGGAGCCTACTCCATGTGGGGAAATTTTAAGAAGGTCAGGAGTCCTAGTCAGACTGAAATCTATCAGGAAACAGTAAGGATTATGAAGAACAGATATCTGAATGGCCAAAACGGTGTTTTGGAATGCTATGCAAAAGCAGTGGAAGAAAACGGCTTAAATACCGAGCAAAAGCAATTGCACCAGTATTTTAGCTTCAAACTTGCGGCTGTTCGAAATCTATACCTCAGTAAGTTCTTAAAAAACCATGATCCAGAAGGGGCAAGATTAAAAGAAGAATTGGCTACTCTATTTGGCCAAGCCCACCTTTCGTGTTTAAAAGAAGACTACCAAGAACTATCCCGCTTGCTCTGTCAGATAGCAGAAGTAGATGGTCTCTTTAAAGATTTATATGTAAAGTAGTGACTATAAGCATAAAAAAATAGTTCGTAAAAGCGGTTTTTCGTAAAACGAAGAACTGCTTTTTGAATATGGTATAATGAAGTAAGAAAATAGCTTATTCTACTTAAAAATGAAGGGAGAACTCCTATGCCTAGACCAAAAACAAAAGAGGAGCTAGTGTTAGCCTCTAAGGAAAACTATGAAAAGCTCAATCACTTTATATCTAAATTAAGTGAAGAGGAACTACAGACTCCTTTTGATTTTTCAAAAGACCAAAAGAAAAAAGAAGCTCACTGGAAAAGAGATAAAAATCTACGGGATGTCCTGATCCATCTCTATGAATGGCATCAGTTACTTTTGACCTGGGTACATTCTAACCAAATAGGTCATGAGAGACCTTTTCTCCCTGAACCTTATAATTGGAAAACTTATGGGGAAATGAATGTCGCTATTTGGAAGAAGCACCAGAAAACGTCTTTAGAAGAAGCGACTAGACTACTAGAGCAATCGCACGAAGAGGTTTTAGAGTTGATAGAAGGCTTCAGTAATGACGAATTGTTCACAAAAGGTATCTATAAGTGGACTGGAGGAACAAGTCTAGGTTCCTACCTTGTGAGTGCCACTTCCAGTCACTATGATTGGGCTCTGAAAAAGCTCAAAGCTCATCAGAGAAATTGTAAGAATAGCTAGTTGAAGTGCTATTGAAATTCACCAAAGGTTCTTCTAAGCTTCGAATAGCTTCATTCTCGTGAATTTTGAGCTCTTCTAGCTTTAGAATCCTTCAAAAATTAAAATTTAAGGCTATCATAGACTTAGAATAGGTCTAAAACATTTATTTTAATGTAATTTTAAGTTTAGGATTGCATTTATATTAAAGAAATTGGGCTGTTCTATTCTTAGAATGCCTTTATTCTGTGAAATGTTGACTAGAAACTGGTTCGAATGGCTTTTTTTCTGATATAGGATGATAGATAGATGGGGGAGATGATGAACATACAAAAAGAGAAAGTTAGAAAAGAGTTGGTGTCCCTCTGTTTGGGAGAGTTCACAGCCGTCCTATCCTTTTGGTTTTGTTTTTTCCTTTTGAAAAACCGGCTTGCTGATTGGAATAGTCTAGTAACTGTTCTCTATCCTTTGTCTTTACTGACATTTATTTTGCTTCAAGGTTCAATCTATTGGGCGATTTTGATTAGAAGGCTGTCGAAACCTCAGTTCGGAAGCGGAAATGTCCCTAAACTATATGGTGGTTTCAGAATACTAGACCTTGTTTTACTTATTTTAGGCTTTCCTTTTATTTTCTGGAATACACAGAGTCTCCAAGTAGCCATCTTAGCCACACTGATACAACTTTTTGCCCTTATCGAATGGGTTAATTATTTCCTCCTACGCCTATCTTATAGTTTGAACCCACTTGTTTTATGGAAACGAATTACCAAGG
>NZ_KQ970235.1:779693-781635 GCF_001579025.1 Streptococcus oralis | reverse complement strand
AATTACCGAAGGGGAAACTTAGAAAAGAGCAGAATAGCCAAGGAGGTTGGGGTAGGGGGAATGAGGAGGTTACCCATTCGTTTTGTAATATGCTATAATAAATCTATCATTTTTTAATAACTACTTTAAGAGAGATAAGTATGCAAATTAACTATAATAGAAGACAGAAATCAGATATTGTTATTTCTAAACCGTCAGCCAGCGAAGTAGGAAAATACTTGAAATCGTGGAAAAATCTTAAAAATTATAAGTTGCAAGAAGATGCTTTAGATAAATTATTTTTTGAGCTATTGCCAAGCAACGAAGAAATTTCTGACATCTTATTAAAGGTTGCTACGTTGAATGATTTTTACAGCACAAATATTTTTTCAGTTTATCCAGTTGCAGAACATATACTGAGTCTTAAAATTGACGATAGGTTGAGACAAGGTGATGTAACTTTAGTCAATGAAATTCAAAATGTTACGATCAATGGTGTAACTAGAAAGTTTTATTCTTTTTCTACTAAATACTGTTCCCATCACAATCCTAAAGAATACCCTATTTATGATAGCTACGTAGAAAAGGTATTGAAATACTTTAGAAAAACAGATAAATTTTCTAAATTTAAGAATGCAGACCTAAAAGATTATCAAAAATTTAAAAATATAATTATTGCTTTTAGAGAATACTACGGATTAGAAGAATTTAATCTTAAAGAGATTGATCAGTATTTATGGCAGTTGGGAAAAGAATATTTCCCTAATAAATACTAGTAACTTGTTCTCACTTAGAAAGGAAAACTCTCAAATTGTCCTACAAATTTCTACTCTTCGATCTCGACCACACCTTGCTTGATTTTGATGCTGCTGAGGATGTGGCTTTGACGCAACTTCTAAAGGAAGAAGGAGTTGAGGATATCCAAGCCTACAAAGATTATTACGTTCCGATGAACAAGGCTCTCTGGAAAGACTTGGAGCAAAAGAAAATTAGTAAACAAGAGCTGATTAACACGCGCTTTTCTCGTTTATTTGCTCATTTTGGACTGGAGAAAGACGGTAGGTTACTTGCTCAGCGTTACCAGTTTTTTCTAGCCCAGCAGGGGCAAACTCTTTCGGGCGCTCATGAACTTTTGGACAGCCTCATCGAACGTGATTATGACTTGTATGCTGCGACAAATGGCATTACTGCCATTCAGACGGGTCGTCTGGCTCAATCAGGTCTGGCTCCCTATTTCAACCAAGTTTTTATCTCTGAGCAGTTGCAAACTCAAAAACCTGATGCACTATTTTATGAAAAAATCGGTCAAGAGATTGCTGGATTTGATAAAGAAAAGACGCTGATGATTGGAGATTCCCTTACAGCTGATATTCAAGGTGGTAATAATGCTGGAATTGACACTATCTGGTACAACCCTCATCGCCTTGAAAATCACACACAAGCCCAGCCAACTTATGAAGTCCATTCTTACCAGGACTTGCTGGATTGTTTGGATGCTATGTAGTGCTTTTCCTAAGAGGGGATGATATGGAAGCTAAAGTCATTGAAGAGATTGACAATTTACTAAACCTCATCGAGCAATATCAGTTAAAAGGTGTGATTGCTCAAGTAAATACGTTAAAAGAGTTAAAGTATATCATAAGCAATCATATAGAGTTAAGTACTCGAGAGAAGATGAATATCCACTATTCACTCTTTCTCCCTAGGGGTGGTTTATCTGAACTCTACTATATGGACGCTAATCTTGAACGGATGATGTCTGTAAATAATCAACTTTCCTATGCTATTGATTCAATCGAAAAGTTTTTAATGGCTGATTGATACTGTGAATACTAATGTCCAATACTAGGATGAATAACAGTATATATAAGAACTGTAAAAAGTGGTTTCAATAGCCACTTTTTGCTATAATAGAGGCAGTAAAAATGAAGGAGTTGGCGATGCAACACTCATCATGGCATGC
>NZ_KQ970235.1:778544-779284 GCF_001579025.1 Streptococcus oralis | reverse complement strand
AAAAGAATTGTCAGATGATATCGGCGTTAAGAAATCACATGATTTGACGTCTTGGGCTGAGCAAGGAGTCTTGCTTCTCAATGCTTGCTTGACGGTTCCTGCTGGGCAGGCCAATGGTCATGCTGGGCAGATATGGGAGCCATTTACAGATGCTGTGATTCGGGTTGTAAATAATCTAGACAGACCTGTAGTCTTTGTACTCTGGGGTGCTTATGCACGCAAGAAGAAGGCCTTGGTTACCAATCCTCACCACTTGATTATCGAATCAGCCCATCCTAGTCCTTTATCGGTTTATAGAGGATTTTGGGGTTCCAAGCCTTTTTCCAAGGCCAATGCATTCTTAACAGAGACAGGACAAGAGCCAATCGATTGGCTTAGATAAGGAGAGAATATGCCTCAGTTAGCGACGATTTGCTACATTGATAACGGAAAAGAACTGCTCATGCTTCATCGTAATAAGAAACCCAATGATGTCCACGAAGGCAAATGGATTGGTGTGGGTGGTAAGCTAGAACGAGGGGAGACTCCTCAGGAGTGCGCAGCGCGTGAAATCCTCGAAGAAACAGGCCTCAAAGCCAAGCCAGTTCTAAAAGGTGTTATCACTTTTCCAGAATTCACACCAGATTTAGACTGGTACACCTATGTTTTTAAGGTGACGGAGTTTGAGGGTGACTTGATTGACTGCAATGAGGGAACCTTAGAATGGGTTCCCTATGATGAAGTCTTAAGCAAGCCGACTT
>NZ_KQ970235.1:755889-778524 GCF_001579025.1 Streptococcus oralis | reverse complement strand
TTTGTCGAGTGGCTTTTAGAGGACAAACCCTTCTTTTCAGCCAAGTTTGTTTATGATGGGGATAAATTGTTGGATACCCAAGTTGATTTCTATGAATAAAGGAGAAAGCAGATGCTACTAATCAAAAACGGTCGTGTAATGGATCCTAAGTCTGGTTTGGATCAAGTGTGTGATATTTTAGTCCAAGATGGGAAAATTATCAAAATTGCTCCGGAAATCAAGGAAGAAGGAGCAGAGCTAATTGATGCTACGGGTCTTGTAGTTGCGCCTGGACTAGTTGATATTCATGTTCATTTCCGTGAACCTGGTCAGACCCACAAGGAGGACATCCATACTGGGGCACTAGCGGCTGCTGCAGGTGGTTTTACAACGGTTGTCATGATGGCTAATACTAGTCCAACCATTTCGGATGTAGAGACTCTTCAAGAAGTTCTCCAGTCAGCTGCCAAGGAAAAGATTAACGTCAAGACAGTTGCGACCATTACTAAGAACTTTAATGGCCAAGACTTGACAGACTTTAAGGCGCTTTTAGAAGCTGGAGCCGTTGGTTTTTCTGATGACGGTATTCCGCTTGAGAGCAGTAAAGTGGTCAAGGAAGCCATGGAAGAAGCTAAAAAACTTAATACTTTTATTAGTCTTCATGAGGAAGATCCCGGTTTGAACGGGATTCTTGGATTTAACGAAAACATCGCTAAGGAACATTTCCATATCTGTGGAGCGACAGGAGTGGCAGAATACGCTATGATTGCGCGTGATGTTATGATTGCCTATGCAACCAAAGCCCATGTTCACATCCAGCATTTGTCTAAGGAAGAAAGTGTCAAGGTAGTGGAATTCGCTCAAGGTTTGGGAGCGCAAGTCACAGCAGAAGTAGCGCCACAGCATTTCTCTAAGACAGAAGCTCTTCTTTTAACTCAAGGTAGCAATGCCAAAATGAATCCTCCACTTCGTTTGGAATCAGACCGTCGTGCTGTTATCGAAGGTCTCAAGTCAGGTGTTATCACAGTTATCGCGACAGACCACGCTCCTCACCATGCAGATGAGAAAAATGTAGAAGATATCACCAAAGCACCATCTGGTATGACAGGTTTGGAAACCTCTCTTTCTCTTGGTTTGACTTATTTGGTGGAAGCTGGTGAGTTGAGCTTGATGGAATTGCTTGAAAAAATGACTGTCAATCCAGCCAAACTTTACAACTTTGAAGCTGGTTACTTGGCTGAGAATGGTCCAGCGGATATCACTATCTTTGATGCCAAGGCTGATCGTACTATTGGTCCAAACTTCGCTTCAAAATCAGCTAATTCTCCATTTATTGGGGAAACTTTAAAAGGGCAGGTCAAATATACTATCTGTAAGGGACAAATCGTCTACAAAAACTAGATGGGATTCTGCTCTATAAACTATAAGAATAGAGAGCGTATATGTATCCAACCCATCAATTTAAAGATAAGTTTGTCTTATTTCTTAAGATATTTTTCCCTATCCTGATTTATCAGTTTGCCAATTATTCTGCCTCATTTGTTGATACAACCATGACTGGGCAGTACAATGCCATGGACTTGGCAGTAGTATCAACTGCAACGAGTCTATGGAATCCTTTCTTTACTTTTTTAACAGGGATTGTTTCGGCCATGGTTCCCATCATAGGCCATCATCTGGGACGGGGCAAAAAGGAAGAAGTAGCATCTGATTTTTACCAATTTATCTACTTGTCTTTCGGACTGTCTTTGGTCTTGCTTGCCATGGTAGTATTCTTAGCGCCGCCTGTCTTAAACCATATCGGACTAGAAACTCAAGTAGCGGCGGTTGCAGTTTCTTATCTTTGGTACCTTTCTATCGGGATTATTCCCTTGTTATTGTTCAGTGTCATTCGGTCATTGTTAGATTCTCTTGGTTTGACCAAACTATCGATGTATCTCATGCTCCTATTACTTCCGCTCAATAGTGGTTTTAACTATCTTTTGATTTATGGAGTCCTTGGTTTTCCTGAGCTTGGTGGCGCAGGAGCAGGGCTAGGAACTTCGCTAGCCTATTGGGTTTTATTGGGCATTTCTCTTCTTGTTTTGTTCAAACAAGAAAGATTAAAAGCGCTACATCTTGAGAAACGTATCCCACTCAATATAGATAAAATCAAGGAAGGTGTTCGGTTAGGTCTACCAATCGGAGGAACCGTATTTGCTGAAGTGGCCATTTTTTCAGTTGTTGGTTTGATTATGGCTAAATTTTCGTCTTTGATTATTGCTAGCCACCAGTCAGCTATGAATTTTTCCAGCCTCATGTATGCTTTTCCTATGAGTATTTCCTCTGCTATGGCGATTGTTGTGTCTTACGAGGTTGGGGCTAAACGCTTTGAGGATGCAAAAACCTATGCTCGTCTGGGGAGAATAACAGCCCTTATTTTTGCTTGTCTTACCCTATCCTTTCTCTACATTTTTAGAAATCGTGTAGCAAGTCTATATGGGAATGACTCTCAGTTCATTGAAACAACTGCTGTATTTCTAACCTACAGTCTCTTTTTCCAATTAGCTGATACCTTTGCAGCTCCACTCCAGGGGATTCTAAGAGGCTATAAGGACACTATCGTTCCTTTCTATCTCGGCCTAATCGGATATTGGGGAGTAGCCATACCTCTAGGATATCTACTAGATCAAGTAACTGACTTAGGGGCATTTGCCTACTGGATTGGGTTAATTGCCAGTTTGATTGTTTCTGGCTGTTTGTATCAATGGCGTTTGAAAACTGTAATGAAAAGATTGAGCTAATTTTAAGAAATTATCCTGAAAAATCACTTTGTGAAAAAATGATCTAACTAGAGAGAATCCCTGTTTTAACAGGGGTTTATTTTTTTATATTGTGAAATTTTATTAGCCATATACTTTGACAGTGTATACTAAAAAAGGTAAAATAGTAAGGTAAGTACAAAGTTAGAAAGGCAAGATTATGTCAACTTTAGATAAAAATCTTTTGCTAGAGATGTTCCGTAAGATGGAAGAAATCCGTCGCATGGACTTAAAAATTGCTCAGTTAGTGAAAAAGGGGAAAGTTCCCGGTATGACTCACTTTTCTGTTGGAGAGGAAGCTGCTAACGTTGGAGCGATGTTGGCTCTCAACCCAGATGACCTGATTACTTCCAACCACCGTGGTCATGGACAGGCTATTGCCAAAGGGATTGACCTCAACGGAATGATGGCTGAAATCCTTGGAAAGTACACTGGAACCTGTAAAGGAAAAGGTGGTTCTATGCACATCGCCGACCTGGATGCTGGGAACCTCGGTGCCAATGGTATCGTAGGTGGTGGTATGGGAATCGCTGTCGGTGCAGCCCTCAGTCAGCAAATGCAACATACTGGTAAAATCGTTGTCTGTTTCTTTGGAGATGGTGCGACCAATGAAGGTGTGTTCCACGAAGCAGTGAACATGGCTTCTATCTGGAACCTTCCAGTTATTTTCTATTGCATTAACAACGGTTATGGGATCTCTGCGGATATCAAGAAAATGACTAACGTGGAACATATCCATCACCGTAGCGCAGCTTATGGAATTCCTGGAATGTTTATTGAAGACGGAAACAATGTCATCGACGTCTATGAAGGATTTAAGAAAGCTGTAGACCATGTTCGTGGTGGCAATGGACCAGTCTTGATTGAAAGTGTCACATATCGTTGGCTTGGTCACTCATCATCTGACCCTGGTAAATATCGTACGCGTGAAGAAGTGGAATTGTGGAAACAAAAAGACCCAATCGAAAACCTTCGTAACTATCTCGTTGAGAACAACATTGCAAGTTCAGAAGAGTTGGAAGAAATTCAAGCACAAGTCAAGGAAGCAGTAGAAGCTTCTGTTAAATTTGCAGAAGAAAGTCCATTCCCACCGCTTGAATCCGCATTTGAAGATATTTACGCAGACTAAGGAGAAAGAGATAAAATGGAAACAAAAACAATGTCGTTCCGTGACACCATTATCCTTGCTATGTCTGAGGAAATGCGTCGCGATGAAAATGTGTTCTTGATGGGAGAAGACGTCGGTGTCTTCGGAGGAGACTTCGGAACTTCTGTCGGAATGCTTGAAGAATTTGGTCCAGAACGTATCCGTGACTGTCCGATTTCTGAAGCTGCCATCTCTGGAGCAGCAGCAGGAGCAGCCATGACAGGACTTCGTCCAATTGTCGATATGACCTTCATGGACTTCTCGGTTATTGCCATGGACAATATCGTCAACCAAGCTGCTAAAACACGTTATATGTTTGGTGGGAAAGGTCAGGTTCCAATGACTGTACGTTGTGCAGCTGGTAACGGAGTTGGTTCTGCGGCCCAGCACTCGCAATCTCTAGAGTCTTGGTTTACACACATCCCTGGTCTCAAGGTTGTAGCTCCAGGTACGCCTGCTGACATGAAAGGACTGCTCAAGTCTTCTATCCGTGATAACAACCCTGTTATCATCCTTGAATACAAGTCAGAATTTAACCAAAAAGGGGAAGTTCCAGTTGATCCAGACTACACAATCCCACTTGGAGTTGGCGAAATTAAACTCGAAGGAACGGATGTAACAGTTGTTACTTACGGTAAAATGCTTCGCCGTGTGGTTCAAGCAGCTGAAGAATTGGCAGAAGAAGGAATTTCGGTTGAAATTGTGGACCCACGTACCCTTGTACCGCTTGATAAGGATGTCATCATTAACTCAGTTAAGAAGACTGGTAAAGTTGTT
This sequence comes from Streptococcus oralis, assembly GCF_001579025.1. Lineage (GTDB taxonomy): Bacteria > Bacillota > Bacilli > Lactobacillales > Streptococcaceae > Streptococcus > Streptococcus oralis_X. Next base: position 773,820 of record NZ_KQ970235.1, on the reverse strand, counting down.
CTGGTCAACGACGCCCACAAAACAAGTGGCTATATCGGAGAGATTTCAGCAATTATTTCAGAGTCAGAAGCATTTGACTATCTAGATGCACCAATCCGCCGTTGCGCCGGAGAAGATGTGCCAATGCCTTACGCACAAAACCTAGAAAATGCAATGATTCCAACAGTTGAAAGCATCAAAGATGCAATCCGAAAAACTTATAACAAAGAATAATCTTGCATAAATTAAATTATGTAAGATTTTAGAGATTTTTAACTTTAGTAACTTAAGACATGTGTTGTATTCAAGTGATTTGAAGAGTTGCGACATGAGTGAGTCGAATCGATAATATTCGACGAATGAATTAGTAAGTCTACAAGGTTGGCCGCCTAATAGCGGCAACCGTAGCAACTTGAGACGCGTTTCGTGTCCAAGTTACTTGTAGAGTTGAACACGGGCTAAAAGCTCGGAAAAAAGATAAATCTCCTTGGCTTCATCAAAGTCTGCGTAGATTTCCTATTTTTCAGTCGCTTTTTACGCCCTTAGTATCATGTAATTGAATTCGGACGGAGGTCTGCGAAAAAAAGATAGATTTCCTTGTGTTCATCGAACACATCGTCAATCTCCTATTTTTTCATTGCCCTCTTCGTCCTTAATATCTTAGTATAGAATTGGAGAGGTCATGGCTGATGACAAGCTAAGAGCGACTCCTGCGGCTAGAAAGTTAGCGGATGATTTAGGGATCAATCTCTACGATGTTTCTGGCTCAGGTGCAAACGGTCGTGTCCACAAAAAAGACGTGGAAACTTATAAAGACACAAACGTGGTTCGCATTTCGCCACTTGCAAAACGAATTGCCCTCGAACATAACATTGCTTGGCAGGAAATCCAAGGAACTGGTCATCGTGGTAAGATCATGAAGAAGGACGTTTTGGCCTTGCTTCCTGAAAATATCGAAAACGACACCATCAAGTCTCCTGCTCAAATTGAAAAAGCGGAAGAAGTTCCAGATACTATCACTCCTTATGGTGAGATTGAGCGTATTCCGATGACACCAATGCGTAAGGTCATCGCCCAACGTATGGTTGAATCTTACCTAACCGCGCCAACCTTCACACTCAACTACGATGTCGATATGTCAGAAATGTTGGCTCTTCGTAAGAAGGTTCTTGAGCCAATTATGGAAGCGACTGGTAAGAAGACTACTGTAACAGACCTTCTTTCACTCGCTGTTGTGAAAACATTGATGAAACACCCATACATCAATGCTTCATTGACAGAAGACGGCAAGACCATTATCACTCATAACTATGTCAACCTTGCGATGGCGGTTGGGATGGATAACGGATTGATGACACCAGTTGTTTACAATGCTGAAAAAATGAGCTTGTCAGAGTTGGTTGTAGCCTTTAAGGATGTCATTGGTCGTACCTTGGATGGTAAATTGGCTCCAAGCGAACTCCAAAATTCAACCTTCACAATTAGTAACTTGGGAATGTTTGGCGTTCAGTCCTTTGGTCCGATTATTAACCAACCAAACTCAGCTATCCTAGGGGTTAGCTCAACAGTAGAGAAACCTGTAGTTGTCAATGGTGAGATTGTCATTCGCCCAATCATGAGCCTTGGGTTAACCATTGACCATCGTGTTGTAGATGGTATGGCTGGTGCTAAGTTTATGAAAGACTTGAAAGCCTTGATTGAGAACCCAATCTCAATGTTGGTTTAAAAAATACAGTATTTATTTTTAGAGATATAGATAAAGGAAGTAAGACATGGCCTTAGAAGTAATTATGCCAAAAGCCGGCGTCGATATGACAGAAGGACAAATCGTCCAATGGAATAAAAAAGTCGGTGAATTTGTAAAAGAAGGAGAAATCCTTTTAGAAATCATGACTGACAAAGTCAGCATGGAATTGGAAGCCGAAGAAGATGGATACTTGATTGCCATCCTTAAAGGAGATGGTGAAACTGTTCCAGTAACTGAAGTTATCGGTTACCTTGGCGAAGAAGGGGAAAACATCCCAACAGCTGGAGCGGCTGCACCAGAATCAAAACCTGCTCCTGTAGCTAGCGCCTCAAACGACGACGGCAAGAGCGATGATGCCTTTGATATCGTTGTGATTGGTGGAGGTCCTGCTGGATATGTAGCAGCCATTAAAGCTGCCCAACTCGGTGGAAAGGTTGCTCTTGTTGAGAAATCTGAACTCGGTGGAACCTGCTTGAACCGTGGATGTATCCCAACTAAGACCTACCTTCACAACGCTGAAATCATCGAAAACATCGGTCATGCAGCAAACCGTGGTATCGTCATCGAAAATCCAAACTTCACTGTAGATATGGACAAACTCCTTGAAACCAAGTCTAAGGTTGTTAATACTTTGGTTGGTGGAGTTGCAGGCCTTCTTCGTAGCTACGGAGTTACTGTTCATAAAGGAATTGGTACCATCACTAAAGACAAGAATGTCTTAGTTAATGGTTCAGAATTGCTTGAAACCAAGAAAATCATCCTTGCTGGTGGTTCAAAAGTCAGCAAGATCAATGTTCCTGGTATGGAATCTTCACTCGTGATGACAAGTGATGACATTCTTGAAATGAACGAAGTTCCAGAAAGCCTTGTTATCATCGGTGGTGGTGTTGTCGGTATCGAACTTGGTCAAGCCTTCATGACATTTGGTTCAAAAGTGACTGTTATTGAAATGATGGACCGTATCGTTCCAGCTATGGATGCGGAAGTTTCTAAGAATCTTCGCTTGATTTTAGAACGCAAAGGTATGACTATCTTAACAGGTACAAAATTGCAAGAAATCATCGAGGAAAATGGACAACTTCGTATCAAGGTTGAAGGAAAAGACGATATCATTGCAAATAAAGCTCTTCTTTCAATCGGTCGTGTGCCAGATCTTGAAGGAATTGGCGATGTTGAGTTTGAATTGGATCGTGGTCGCATCAAGGTTAACGAATATATGGAAACTTCTGTTCCTGGAATCTACGCACCTGGTGACATCAACGGTACGAAGATGTTGGCGCACGCAGCCTTCCGCATGGGTGAAGTTGCCGCTGAAAATGCCCTCAAAGGAAATCATGCTGTTGCCAAATTGAACTTGACTCCTGCAGCCATCTATACTCTCCCTGAAGTAGCAGCAGTAGGTTTGACTGAAGAACAAGCACGTGAGAAATACGATGTTGCAATCGGTAAATTCAACTTTGCAGCCAACGGTCGTGCCATTGCATCGGATGCTGCTCAAGGTTTCGTAAAAGTCATTGCAGATAAGAAATACGGGGAAATCCTTGGTGTGCACATCATTGGTCCTGCAGCCGCAGAATTGATTAACGAGGCATCAAGCATTATTGAAATGGAAATCACTGTTGAGGAAATGCTGAAGACCATCCACGGACACCCAACCTACTCTGAAGTGATGTACGAAGCATTTGCGGATGTTCTAGGAATGGCTATCCATTCACCTAAGAAAAAATAAATAAGATTTTCAACTAAATTTTCTTAAAGTAGTACGGACGGCAGCGACCTCTATTAGAGTTCCATGCCTAAAAATTGAGCCTCTTGTCTCAATTTTTCCGAGAAATGTAACGATAACACGTTACATTTCTTTTTACCACTTTAGAAAATTTGATTGCTATGAACAGAATTTAAAAACTAAATTTTTGGAAATACTATGAAATACATTATCAATCATTCAAACGACACTGCTTTTAATATCGCCTTGGAAGAATATGCCTTTAAACACCTTTTGGATGAGGATCAAATCTTCCTACTTTGGATTAACAAACCTTCTATCATTGTTGGGCGTCACCAGAACACTATCGAAGAAATCAACCGTGACTATGTTCGAGAAAATGGTATTGAGGTAGTCCGCCGTATCAGTGGTGGTGGAGCTGTTTATCACGATCTGAACAATCTCAACTACACCATCATTTCAAAAGAAGATGAAAACAAGGCCTTTGACTTTAAGAGTTTTTCAACTCCAGTTATCAATACCTTGGCTCAACTCGGTGTTAAAGCTGAGTTTACAGGCCGTAATGACCTTGAGATTGAAGGTAAGAAATTCTGTGGCAATGCCCAAGCCTATATCAATGGGCGTATCATGCACCACGGTTGCTTGCTCTTTGACGTTGATTTGTCAGTCCTTGCTAACGCCCTCAAGGTTTCAAAAGATAAATTTGAATCAAAAGGTGTGAAATCTGTCCGTGCCCGTGTAACCAATATTGTCAATGAATTACCAGAAAAAATCACAGTTGAAGAATTCCGTGATTTACTATTGGAATACATGAAAAAAGAGTACCCAGAGATGACTGAATACGTTTTTTCTGAGGAAGAATTGGCTGAAATCAATCGCATCAAGGATACAAAGTTTGGTACTTGGGACTGGAACTACGGCAAATCACCTGAGTTTAACGTCCGTCGTGGAACAAAATTCACTAGTGGTAAGGTAGAAGTCTTTGCCAATGTTCTTGAATCAAAAATCCAAGACATCAAAATTTATGGTGACTTCTTTGGTATCGAGGACGTTGCTGCAGTAGAAGATGTCCTCCGTGACGTGAAATACGAACGCGAAGATGTTCTTAAGGCCTTAGAAACTATTGATATTACACGCTACTTTGCTGGAATTAGCCGTGAAGAAATCGCTGAAGCGGTAGTGGGATAAAAAGAAAAAGAAGTTGCATATTATAGCAACTTCTTTTTTTGAGATTTTATTTACATAATTATTGTTACGTATCAATCATAAGCTGTCCAAAGCATTCTTTTGTTCATCATTGACGATATGGGTATAGAGGTCAGTGACTTGCGTGCTGGCATGTCCTAATTGGTGGCTGACCAAAACTTGCGATTTAGTTGCATCATAGAGTCTGGTTGCTAAGGTATGGCGTAGTTTGTGGGGAGTTACTCGGACTTTGAAGTCCTCAGAGTACTTAGCAACCATCTTTTCAACACTAGAAGCATCAATACGATTGGGAACGCCACGATATAAGGTCAAAAAGAGAGCTGTATCTGTCTTTTCCGTCTTATAGCGTTGATTTCGAATGGCTAGATAATTCTCTAGGTAAGGCTTAGCAAAAGCAGCGACATTGACAGAATCACGTTTCCCCCCTTTTCGAGTGACATCGATCACCATCATTTTGAGATTGAGGTCTCTTAGATCTAGATTAACAGCTTCAGATAAGCGGACACCAGACGCTAGGAGAAGGGCAATAATGGCCAAATCACGTTCTTTGTTCTTATTAAATGATGAGAGAGCGCGATTTGAGAGCTGTTGTGGGTACTCCTGATCGATATAAGTTAGAAAACCTTCTGTTTCATCACCTAGAAAGAGTTTTTGCTTGATGTTTTCAGCTCTAGCAGCAAGTGTTTCTTTCTTTTTCTTGGTTGAAACTTTCTTCATTACATTACGATAGAAATAAGGCTCTCCTTGGTCGTTTTCAACCTCCTCGGTCAGATACTTGTAAAGACTAGAAAGTGCTGATAAGGTCCGATTGATGGTCGTCTGAGATACACCTTGCTTGGTTGTATTAGCATTCAGCAATGGACGTTCACGTAGATATAGGATAAAAGCTTCCATATCTTTCTTAGACATATTTTCCAAGACCGATAAAGGAATGTCAGACATTTTATCAGCATTTGAAATTCCAGATTCCAAAACCCAGCTGAAAAATCGATCGTATTCCTTGAGGTATTCGTACAAGGTTGTAAAACTGTAGGGAACAGCAAGCTTAGATTGGTAGTATTCCAGAACATACCAGGGCATGACTTGTTTGAGTTTATCAATACGTTCTAATAAGATCTCACGTTTCATGTTTTTCTCCAAATCTCTCTATACTAGTAGTATAGCATAGCCAGATATATTTTTCAAGAAAATTATAGTTTTTCGGAAAGATATTATAAGAAACTTAAAACAGAAGTCTAACTTTCCCCCAGTTATCCTGAACCCTTTATTAAATTTCATCATACTTGAGCAACATATTCGGAATCTTTTCTTCAAGACTCTTGCGAACTTTACCTTGAATTGCAGTGTCCATCTGGCTGTTTATGCTTGTAATGGTTGATTTGGTTTCTGTAGCAATTTTCTTTGCTGCTTTATTAAAGTTATCTTTTAATTTATTTTTTGCTGTTATCGCTAACTTTGCTTCCGTAATGATTCGGTTTCTTTCCATCATTCGATACATTTGTTTCAGTGCATATTGGTATTCTTCATCCGTGTAGTATTCATTCATTGGTGCTTGCATAATCTCTCCTTAATCTGTGAAATTCTTCGTCTAAATCATTTCTTTTTTACGAAACTCGTTATCGTATTTTTCTCTCTCATCTTCGAGTTTAACCCTATGATCTCTATATACTTGATTCGAAAAGTGTCTCAAATTTTCTATTTCTATAAAATAGTCTCTAACATCATCAGCACTTGTCTCAAATTTTCTCAAAATATGATACATTTTATCTACTTCTTCGGAAATTAGTTTTTCTAAGTTTGCATTTCGTTCGTCTAGATCGAGGGCTTTGTTATCAAGTTTCTTCTTTTCTTGATAATATCGTTCTTCTAGAGTATACAGTTCTCTCTCTTTCTCTCTTATTTCCTCCCATTTTACATCTTTTCTTTCCATTGTCGAAACTCCTTGGCTAATTGCTTGTCTGTTGCTACTGTTTTTTCGATGACTTCCTGTAATTGTTTATCCAAATTTTCAAATCCTTGGGCGGAAGCATTCATCTTAGTGGCTGTTTGATTTATCTCTGTCTGAAACGTATCGATGAACTGTGCTTGAGTGATGCCTTGACTAGCAAAAATGGCATCAACCTCGTAGGGAGCCAAGGCTGTGTAGCTTGTAAAATCAATTTTTGACCAAATTTCTTGTAATTCTTGATTGGCCTTTTTGGCTAAGGCGCTCACTTCATCAGCTCCAGTTCTTGCTGCCGTAGCCATAGATGATGATAGGATAGAACCTTGAGCTGCATCTAAGTATATTTCCTCAGAACTACTAATGCCACCTGATGACCATTTTGACTTCAAGTCCTTGTAATGAGCCATTCCTCGGAGACTGTTGGCATAGGCTCGATAAACGCCACTGATTAAGGGTTTTCCTCCTTTACCATCTACAAGTTGACCAGTTACAGGATCAAACTCCCAATCACCTATATTGTGGCTAGTTCCGTCAAGCCAATATATGGTATCAGGCATTTCTAAAAATGATTTATTGAATAATTCAGGATGGTTGAAATCATTTCCAAACACAACAACATCATAATTCCTTCTATAATCTATAAACATAGCAGGATTTTTATCTATGAATGCTTTTTCCTCATTAGAAAGTGAATTATAAAAAAACCAAGCATTGAAGGTAGTCGTAGGGATGTGGTATTTAGCTCCTACCTTCAGCATATAAGAACCTTGTGAATAGCCAGATAGTTGACTGACTTCATATCGGGGATCATCCATAATTTCTTTTACAAATCGGTCTGCTACATAATATTGAGGGGATAAACCTGACTCTCTTTCTGCAACTGCTGTTCCGACATCAATCTTAGTAGGACTCCCAGGGTCCGTTCCCGCAGCAATCACAGCTACATTTTTATAATCTGGTTCACCGTTGACTATTGGTGCAACTGCCAGTCCATCAAATCCCGTTACTGGGTCAGACTTAGTGGCAACAACACGGAATTCTTGACCATCGGAAGTGGTTATTGTATTGGTTTCGTTTTTAGGATCAATATTAGACTTTTCTACAACCTGTTTTGTCTTTTTTCTACTTGGAAACTCTTCGTTCACACTATAAACAGCATAATCTTGGTTTAAATTATTCAAGTGTTCATCAGTATATTGGAAATACATCATAGTTCTCCTTGCTCACTATCAGAATAAGTAATTTTCACTGAATTTAAAGTTTGCCCTTTATGAGTTTCTAAATACTGCCAATCTTCGTTTGTTTCTTGACGTCCACCATAATTGGTTTTATAGTTTAAATGATGATTAATTCCATATGAAAGAGTTCTTTCATCTTTAAATTTAATTTCGACATCACAAGACCACGAACCAGGAGGGCTTGTGTACTCTGGATTGGAAATTTTAATCTCCTCAATCCCTTGGTAGGAATTCTTTAAAGCATTCACCAAACTAACTTCATACTCTCTATTTCGACGTTCTTCTTGAGACTTCCCTAACATACTAAACATAAAAACACCTCCTGCTGTAATGAATGCAACTAACAAAACGATTAGTATCCTTTTATGGCTTTTTTTATTGCTGGAATTATTCATTTAAGCTTTTCCCCTTTTTCTACTTGAAAACTCTTCATTTACCATATAAATAGCAAAATCTTGGGTTAAATTATTCAACTGATTATCAGTATAATTAAATACCATTATTGCTCTCCTGTTTCACCATTTGAATATCGTACTAATATTGTAGATTCTGTTTTACCAATGTGTTTTTGAAGTATCGACCATTGTTGATCAATTTCTTCATTAGTATTCCCTTTCATAAGACCATCATGGTTTTCTTTATAGGTTAATCTGTGATTAATTCCATAAGTAATAGTTTGACTATCATTGAACTGTACTGAAATATCACAAGACCACGAACCCGGTTTGTCATTATAGTAAGGATCCATAATCTTAATCTCCTTAATCCCTTGGTAGGAATTCTTTAACGCATTAACCAGACTTACTTCATATTCTCTATTTCGATGTTCTTCTTGCGATTTTCCTAACAAACTAAACATAAAAATAGCTCCTGCTGTGATGGTTGCGAGTAACAAAATGATTAGTATTCTTGTATGACTTTTTTTAATTCCAGAATTATTCATTTATGCTTTTCTCCTTTTTCTTATTATACAATATTCTAATCATTCTTAACAAAGTAAGGGGTAAAAATTATACTATATACTGAAAAATAGATTTCTAATTCTTAAAAAACCAAATCTTTTTTGATTTGGTTTTGAAGATTTATATTAATTTTATTCATACCGATTATACTCATCTTTTTTATGTATTACCATATAGCAGGATACCAAGATGACGAAAATTTTGATTAGGTAGGTTTCGTATCGATTAGTATCTATGGTTAGCTGAGACAAGACGTTAATGATCGAATGTGTCATAACGCAAATCCAGAGATTCTTTGTTTTGATATAAAGAGCTGAGAGTATGAAAGAATTCGTTAGCAATCCAAATAAAAACGGTAGAATTTGCAGAGTTGCTAGGGAGTCATCTATGTAAAAGAACAACAGATGCCAAATTGCCCAGCTGAAAAAGGTTAGGATTGTTGAGTAAAAATATGGCAACTTTTCTTGTAAAATTGGTTGAAAGACATATCGCCATCCAATCTCTTCTATACCACCAAAGACAATAAATTTGAAGAATATCAAAAATGGGAGATACCAGCTAAATTCTACTATTTGCCCACCAAACATTAGAAAAGAAAAATCAAGGACAATAAGGAAAAAAGATAATAAATAATGTTTGTAACTGGTATGAATGTTAAAAAAATCGTTAACGATCTTCTTAAAAGGAATATGAAAATAGTGATTTGCAACAATGATTCCCCAAAGTGCTGAAGAAATGCCACCTAGAAAGATTCCTAAAATAGATAATAGATTGGAATGAATAGAAAAATGATTCAAGAGAAAGAAAAGGAGGCAAACTGATGCTATTTGGCTAAATGTGCCTAGCAAATATACTGCAATTGCCTTATTTCTTTTCATAGAGAATCCTTTCAATAATATTTTACGTAAAATAAATTATGTAAAAAGAACTTATAACAACAAATCTTTGACTTTTCCAATTTCACTTTTTGGAATCACTAGGTGAATCATATCACCCAGATACATTCTAGTTGAGCCGTTAACGGTTTGGCTTTTGCCATTATGGACTTGGGTGGTGATGAGTACGTTATGTGGCAAGTTGAGCTCGTGAACCTGTTTTCCTGCTATTTTATCTGATACAGGGATTTCAATGAGGGTGACTTCTCCTTCATCTGTCGCTTCTTCTGGCAGCATTTTTTCGAGCATGGCCTCATAGACTGGAGCACCCTTGAGCAGATCCATAACAATGTAGGCGACTAAGGTCACTAAGCCCAGTGGCATGAGGTTTCGAATGTCCCCTACCATCTCAGTAACAAGTATCATAGCGGTTAAGGGAGCCTTGGAAATTGCCCCAAAGTAGCCACTCATTCCCAGAATGACAAATATAGGGAATTGTTCCTGACTGACAAGCCCAAGATTGACACAAATGACACCAACTAGGGCACCAAGTAAGGAACCGAGCGCCAAAATGGGTAGGAAAATTCCTCCTGGGAGGCCACTTCCATAGCTAATCATGCTCCAAACAAAGCGAATCAAAAAGTAAGCTAATAGAACTTGGAAACTAAAATTTTGCTCAGTTAAGGAAAGAACGAGCTGATTTCCACCACCAAGGATTTGTGGTAAGAAGATGCCGACTGGTATGATAAGGATAAAGGCTAGGATTGGATAATAAGCTTTATCCAAATGGATTTTTTGACCAATCCAGTCATAAACTCTACCGACATTGAGTACAGCCTTCTCATAGAGAAAACCAGAAAGTCCGAGAAAAACTCCCATAAAGAGGTAAATCCAATACTGGTCTAGGGTCATGAGAGGAATGTTGTCTGGCATATCCAGTACGGGTGTTAGGCCAAATATGAGCAGAGAAACAAAGTTTGCTACGAGACTGGCTGCTAGAGTTGAGACCCAGAAAAAGCGGGAAAAATGGTGATAGACTTCTTCTACAACAAAGAGGAGACCTGCAATTGGTGCATTAAAGGCAGCTGCTAAACCTGCAGCAGCTCCACTGGCAATCAGAGAACGTTCCTCTACTGGGCTAGATTTGAGCCACTTGGCTATACCTTTACCACCAACTGCTCCAAGTTGAATACTTGGTCCTTCTCGACCTAGCATAAGGCCACTGGCAATAGCCAGAATACCTAATATATATTTTTTCCAGAGGACACTCCACCAGTTAAGAGACATGAGTCCTTTTAGTTCGGCTTCGACTTGAGGAATTCCTGAACCCTTGATATCTTTTTCTGACCGAGTTAGTTTCGCACTAAGCCAGCAAACTATTACATAAAATAGGCCAATGATAAAAAGATTGCGCACAAGGTGCGCTTGATCTTGATAAAGTTCTTGTATCAGATGGAAACCCTTTTCGATTAAGAAACGAAAAGATCCGACGATTAGCCCGACGACGAGACCAACAATGATCCCTCGTCCAACTTGGGATAATATGGTGCTTGAGGCAAAGGCAAATTCTTTCTTGGAACTGAGTGTTTCTGACTGTTCCTCCATAATCATTTCCTCTTACTTGTCTTTCTTAGTTGAAACCAGTGTTTTGACTGGTTCAAAACTGGTTCGGTGAATTGGGGTGACACCTAGTTTTTCTAGTCCGTCTAGGTGTTTAGCTGTTCCATAGCCTGCATTAGTAGCGAAGTCATAGCCGGGATATTGATTATCATAGTCCTTCATAATATTATCCCGTGTCACCTTGGCCACTATAGATGCAGCTGCGATGGAGAGGGAGTTAGCATCTCCTTTGATAATAGAGGTTTGTGAAATTGGTAACTCCAGTTTCATGGCATCTATCAAGAGGTGCTTAGGCTGCGGACTGAGCTGGGAGATTGCTTCCTTCATGGCCAGTTTGGTCGCTTCATAGATATTGACTTGGTCAATGATGTGATTATCCATGATACCAATTCCGATTGCCAAGGCCTGGTCTTGAACGGCTTGATAAATTTCTAAATGTTTCTTTTTAGGGATCTTCTTGCTATCGTTGAGGCCTCTAATCTTACAATTTTTTGGTAAAATAACGGCTGCAGCGACTACAGGTCCAGCCAGCGGACCACGGCCGACCTCGTCAACACCTGCTATTAAGGTCACTCCTTGCTTGTAAAATTCTTTTTCATAGGAAAGCATGGATTCCAAACGAAGGTCTTCATCCAGTTCAGCCTGAATTGCTTTTTTACGCTTGGCGATTTCCTTTTGAACTCCAGAACGGGTATCTTTTTCGATTTCCAGAAAAAGAGGGTTGTCTAAGTCTTTGACAGTAGAAAGAAGTTCTCTGATTTCTTTAATCGTCGTCATCGATATCGTCCAATGTATCTAAGGTGTAGTTACCGAGTTTTCCATCACGAACTTCCTTCACGAAAAGACTGTAAAAACGGTCGTAGTCGTCACGGAAACCGAGGGCGCGCGTCATATCCATGATGATAACAGGAGCCTCTTCTTCTATCTTCATTTGTTTGAAGCGTTCAGCAAGCTTTTCTGGATAGTGTTTTTTGAAATAATTGAGACCAAAAATGGTCACTTCATCCATTGGGAGTAGTTGATCTTTAATTGCTCCAGTCAAGGCTAGTTTCAAAGCAACGGTTTCGTCTTCGAACTTAGGCCAGAGAATCCCTGGCGTGTCTAGGATTTCAAGATCTTTGTTGGTTTTGAGCCACTGTTGCCCCTTGGTAACACCTGGTTTATTGCCGACAACCGCAATCTTTTTCCCAGCCAAACGGTTCATGAGAGTTGACTTACCGGCATTTGGAATTCCGATAATCATGGTCCGCAAGGTTTCGATCTTGATACCGCGTTCTTTCTGGCGTGCAATCTTATCAGCCATGAGTTTTTTAGCTGCATCCGTCACAACTTTTACAGTTACTTGCTCTTTGGAGTTGATAGCCAGAGTTTGGATTCCCTGTGATTCAAAATACTGACGCCATTCTTTGGTCATTGCGGGGTCAGCAAGATCTGCCTTATTCAAAATCAAAAGCTTTGGTTTATCACCCACAATCTTGGTTAACATAGGATTTTGACTAGATAAAGGTAGCCGAGCATCCACCAAAATCGTCACAAAATCAACAAACTTTAAATTCTCCTGAACTTGTCGCCGAGCCTTAGACATGTGGCCCGGAAACCATTGAATAGTAGCCATAATATTTTCCCCTTCCGACTAAAAAAACGTAGTAAAAACGTTTTCTTTCTTACTACCTATTCTATCATAAATGAGGAACTTTTGCACAGGCTTTGACCACAATAAATGACAAATAGTATTGGTCCGAAACATCCTTGATACCAGTCAGGATTTACTTGACTTTTTTTGCCAATAGGTATATACTTAGTGTATACTAATTCGTGGAGGTAGAGCAATGAATACAGTAAAGACTCGGAAGGTAGGGAATTCTCTCACTGTGACTATTCCTAAAAATTTGGGGATGACAGAAGGTCAAGAAATGGTTGTCTACAAAGGGATTGACGGAGTCATTGTCTTAGCTCCAAAGTTGAAAGATCCTTTTGATGGGATTACTGATTTGAGAATGACAAATGATTTTGAAGGGGTAAGGTCACTTGATAGCGAAATCTGACTATATTCCTGAAAAGCAGGATATCATTTGGCTGGACTTTGATCCATCAGTCGGTCGAGAAATCCAGAAACGGCGACCTGCCTTGGTAGTTTCTAGGAGAGAATATGCCTTGCAAACTGGTTTTGTTGCTGTCTGTCCTATCACTCATGGCCAACATCGTTTGGCAGAAAAAGGCTTGCTCGTTCCTGTCTCATCGGACAAGGTAGATGGCGCTGTCAATCCATTTCAACTGTATACCTTTGATTTTCGGATGCGAAATGCTCAAAAAATAACAAGAATGGACACGCAGTGTTTTCAGAAAGTCGTCCAACTTTACCAGTACATATTTGGAGATACTTAAATCCTACCCTGCATAGACAAGGTAGGATTTTTTCTATATGAGTAACCTATTTAAGAACGGGTGAAGGCAATTAAGGAGAATTCCTCTAATCCAGCTTTCTTGTGCAGATGATAGATGTTCTACCTGAAGGCATTCTTTTAGAAAATCGCGGACTTGTTCTGGTGCAATTTCAAACTCAAAGGACTTCATCTTGTAGAAAAAGTCGATGAGATGCTCAGATAAGTAACCATCTGAAAAGGGTACTTCTCCACTTTTTCGATACTCTAGTAAGAGTCGAGAAAATCTGGCTTTTTCATCAGGCAAATCACGAAAATAGGAATTAAGAAGCCAAGTCTGCTTCTGCTTTCGTTCAATAGGATCTTGATTTGCAATTCGCTGATCCTTTTCCAACTCCTTTTGGTTTTGTTTAGCCTTGATAGCCCGTTCTTCTCTATTCTTACCAAAGAGGATTTTCTCCCATTTTCGTTCTTCTTGGGTCAAGGTTTCTGTAAAGCCAAAGTAATCTTGATAGGCTCGTTCTGCAGGCCCCATGGCAAGAATGAGGTTGTCAGCGTATTGCTTGGCGATCTTATCTCTTTTCTTTCGTTCCTTCTCTGCCTGAATCCGTAAATGCTGCTCGTAGTCGATTTTCTCCTTGCCTAGTTTGACAAGGTAGAGTTGGTCATCGGTCTTACCAAGTAAAAAAGGTTTGATACACTTTTCCAGCACTTCTTCCATACGAGCCTTCTTCTTTGGCTCTGCCTTGGTCCAACTTCCGCCTTGAAAGACTTCTAGGAAGAGCTGATAATCTTTCTCAGGCGCGAATTGATTGCCACGATTGGCTTTGAAAACTCCTTTTTCCAAAAACCATTTTAGAAGTCGTTCGTCAAAATCGCTTTTATTGACCTTGATTTTTTCCTTTTTCTGAGCTTTTCTGGTTAGGTTTTCAACTTTTCTGAGTAGTTTTTCTTCCTCTTCCAGTTGCTGGTCTAAAGTGAGTCGATGAAAGTGACGAACACAATCGCTACCAATCGGAAAGAGGCGTTGACCTGTAACTCCGTTAAAGAGTTCGTAGGCATATTTTATGGCGTTCCCGCAGACACAATTACTACGGCCAATGCCATTAAAAATCAAGGAAACTTCATTCCATTCCTTGGTAGCTTGATCCCAAGTATCGGCTTTTGAAGCCTGTAAAACCGCATCGTGCAGGGATTTTCTAACTGGAAGTGTCATGAGGTCTCCTTTCTAGGTTATACTTTTACAACTTGAACCTCGTCTTTACCGAGTAAAATCAAGTATTTTTCTATGTTTTCAATCAAATACGCTCTAGATAAAGCCTCTCCGTATAGGGCTAACTGACCACGGTAGCGGTCTATGAGTTGACTTGGTTCATCGTAACGGTCTGTCTTATAGTCGAAAAGAATAATTCTGTCCTCGTAAAGCAGATAGCCGTCCAAGATCCCACGAACAACAAAGTCTTCCTGACTCTTTTGGTCCCGCTTGAGCATAGAGAAAGGTTGCTCGCGGTAGAGATGGTCAGTGTTGGTAAGAATCTCCTGACCAAGTGGTGTGTCAAAGAAAGCTAGGATTTTAGAAAGATTGATCTTATCTCTGACATCTGGGCTGGTTTGAACTTGTTTGAGAGTTTCTGTCAGGTTAGCAAGCGTTGGTTGTTGACTAAGGTCAATTCTTTGCATGAGTTCGTGGGTTGCACTACCAATCTCAGCTCCAGTTACCTTTTCTTTAGTTAAAAAATCAGGTAAATCAAAGCTAATTTGCTTTTCCGGTGATTGAGTTTGGTTAGTAATTTCTACCCCTTCCATATCCATAACCGGTTCGTAGAATTTCTTGATTTGGCTTGGGGTTTGAACACTAGGAAGCTCAATGGCTGCGCGGTGGAGACTATTATAAACCTCCACCTCTTTCAACATTTCCAAAGCCTCTTTGATGGTTTCAGACTGGCGGTTGCTTGCTTGAGAGCTATCTTGGAGAGGGCTCTTGTTCTCCAACTCCCCAATAGCTTCTCTAGTCAACTGGTCTTCACCAAGAAAACGATAGCTAAAGTTGAGATTTTCCTTGGCAAATACTTTGGTAATAGCCCAGATCCAATCTTGGAAATTTCTTGCTTGCAGTCTGGTATTGCTATCTAGTTTTCCATTTTTAGCTGCTGGGTATTCCTTTGTTTCCAGCTTTTCACGAGAGCCCTTACCGACAAGATAGAGCTTTCTCTCGGCTCGCGTCATGGCAACATACAGCAGACGCATCTGCTCTGAATAGCTAGCCAGTTGCAGTTCTTTCTCATTATGGATATAAGTCAGACTAGGAATGGAGAGTTTGATGGTTTTAGGATAGTGTGCTTCCACTGCTCCTGTTCCCACCTTAGCAATGTATTTGACACCAAGCCCATTTTGACGGCTGAGAATGACGTCTGACATTGAGTCTTGTTTGTTGAAGTCCTGATCCATGTTGAGGATAAAGACATAAGGAAACTCCAGTCCTTTGCTCTTGTGAATGGTCATGAGTTCCACGGCATCTTTAGGTGGAGCGACAGCTACGCTTGCGAGGTCATGCTGAGCTTCCAAAACCTGATCAATCATACGTATAAAACGCGACAAGCCCTTGAAATTACTCTTTTCAAACTGGTCAGCGCGCAGAGCTAGGGCGTAGAGATTAGCCTGTCTAGCAGGTCCGTTTGGCAAGGCTCCAACATAGTCATAATAAAAACGGTCATTATAAATCTTCCAAATCAAGTCATAGAGAGAGTGGGTTTTGGCATATAAGCGCCAAGAATCCAAGATATCCATGAACTGATTTAGTTTTTCAGCTAGAGCTGTATAAATCAAGTTTTTCTGACTTGTTGCCAGTTTTTGAGAATTGACCAGTTTCTCATAGAGATTTTCTTGGACCTTATCTTCTACTTTCTGAAGGGACAAGCGTGCCAACTCGTCCTCATCAAAGCTAAACATAGGAGACTTCATCAGGGCAACCAAGGCATAGTCTTGCAGGGGATTGTGAATGACACGCAGGGTGTCTAGCATGACTTGTACTTCTAGGGATTGGAGATAATTGTTTTGATCACCGTCGGTTTTAACTGGAATTCCATACTCAGACAGGGCGAGGAGAATCTGGTCATTTCGACTGCGGCTAGAGGTCAAAAGGGCAATTTTTTTGAAGGCAACACCTTTTTCCTGATGAAGTTTCAAGATTTCCTTGATGACCAGGCGCATTTCACCAGTGAGTTTCGTTTCTGCTTGGCTCTCTTCCTCCTCTTGCCCACTATCGTCCTTATCGTAGAGGAGAAATTCTGCCTTGTTGTCTGGATTAGGAGTCAGTTTGGTATTGGCAAAAACAAGCTGGTGCATGCTATCATAGTTGATTTCGCCGACCTCTTGGTCCATAAGGCGTCCAAAAACATCATTGGTTGCTGATAGCACTTCTGAACTGCTACGGAAATTTTCCTTGAGGAGTATCAACTTACCCTCTTTAGGATTTTGCGCATAGCGTTGAAATTTTTCATTGAAAATTTGGGGATCTGCCTGACGGAAACGGTAGATAGACTGCTTGATATCTCCCACCATAAAGCGATTGTGACCATTCGACAGCAATTCCAGCATCCGTTCTTGAATGTGGTTAGTATCCTGATACTCATCGACCATGACTTCGTGGAATCGTTCCTGATAAGCCTCGCGGACTTGTGGGAAATTCTCTAAAATCTCAATGGTGTAATGACTAATATCAGCGAATTCAAAGGCGTTTTCCTGGCGTTTACGTTCTCGATAAGCCTCCACAAAATCACTCATAAAGTTTTGGAAGGTCTTAGCTAGATCCCAGGTGTCTACATGATAACGCTCTTGATAGTCGAGAATGGTTATCTGGTCCGCTAGTTGTCCTAGTTTAGCAAACTGGGTCTTTCTCTCTTCGTTGTAGGCATCAGCCAGTGGCTTCAAATCGGCCTTACGACTGGAGTTAGCTAGAGATCGACCATTTTTCTCCTTCGAGATGGCGACAACACGCGCAAGCACTGCTCGATAAGCCTGGCTATCGGACTCTTGATTTAAGGAGCCAATTTCATCCAGAACCTGTTGAACAGCTTCTAAATAGGCAGCTTTTGGAAACTCCTTGGCATCGTTATCCAGATGATAACGGAAGAAACTTTCCAAGTCCCAAAGCCCCTGCTTGATTTGCTCGGTTTGTTTGTCTTTCTCATTTACAAAGTCGGCTTCTTCAAACCCTTTGAGAAAAGACTCGTTCAACCATTTTGGGACTGCT